>JAQUHH010000031.1 GCA_028683685.1 Bacteroidales bacterium | reverse complement strand
TTGCCAATACCGTAACCTGCTGCGATTACTGTAATTGCTGCTCCTAGAGCGGATCCAAGTAATGCTAACGAGTTGTCGGCTGCTGCTTGTAAGATAACTGATAAAATTGACATGATTTTATTTTTTTAGTTAAACAATAGTGTTTCTTATTCTGTAATTGCTTTCACTGCTTCGGGAGCAAGCTCGTGCTCCTTATGATGCTCTTCTACGGCCATTCCAAAATAGAGGGCAGACAAAAGGGTGAAAACGTAGGCTTGTATAAAGGCTACCAATATTTCAAGCATTCCAATAAAGACGGAAAGTAATACCGAAATAACTGAAATTCCATAAGCGGCGGCGGCCGATATTTCTCCGAAAATTATAATTAAACAGACAAATCCCAGAGCGATGATATGTCCTGCTGTTATGTTTGCAAAAAGACGAACCATTAATACAAATGGTTTTGTGATGGCTCCTAAAACTTCAATAATGGGCATCAACGGGAGTGGGACTTTTAACCACCAAGGTACACCCGGTGTGTTAAACATGTGTGCCCAATAATTTTTATTGCCAGTAAATGTGATAACGAAAAATGTAAATAATGCCAACACCGCACATACTGTAATATTACCCGTCACGTTTGCCCCGCCAGGGAAAAAGGGAACCAATCCCATAAGGTTGTTTATCAATATGAAAAAGAAAAGGGTAAGTAAAAAGGGTAAATATCTTTGATATTTTGGTCCAATTGAACTTTTGGCAATGTCGTCTATTACAAAAACTATAATGGGTTCAATCAGCGATTGTATGCCTTTAGGGCTAGAAACTGGATTTCTTTGATAACGTTTTGAAATTTGAATAAAAAGGATGCTGATAATGAATATGCTTATAAAGAGAGAAAAAGTGTTTTTTGTGATTGAGAAATCAAAAATTTTAGCATTTTCGTCAACGCTTCCGTCTTCTTGTACTTTTACAATTTTTCCTTTGTGATCGCCTTCAGCAGGTAAAGCATAGCCTTTATATGTTGCATGACCGTGTTCAAAGCGAGACGACATAAAGCTTGTTATTTTTCCCCCATCTATAATAATAATAGGCAATGGGATGGAAATATGCTTTTCACCGACTGTAATAATGTGCCACTCATGGCTGTCAATAATATGATCGATTATTAGTTCGCCCGCATTAAATTTTTCTTTTTCACCCTCAGATGCCTGTATCGTTTGTGTAGTGAAAAATACAAGAAAAAACAATACAAGTATGGATAAGGCTTTGTTTAAATTAATTCTTCTCATGATGCTTTATGTTGTTTTTGCATTTCAGACAGCCAATTTATGCAATTTTTTTTATTAGAAAAAAGATTTCGCGATAAATAAATTCTTAAATTTTTTTATTCCTCATTTTTATTTCTTTAAATCTGTGTCTTTCAAATTGTTGGATTGGATTATTTTTAATTGTTTTAGAACTATTAAAAGTTCAAAAAATGTAAAAAGTAAATATGAAAAAGCAAAATTTAGCATAAATATTTTTACATTCCCTTTGGTTGTGAAAATTACAATAAGAATTGTAGATAAATAAATAAGTAGTTTAGCGGTGGTTCCCCCTAAAAACATATTGACAAATTTCTTAGGTTTGTCTACCGCAAATTTAATGATAAAATAGTGAAAAGCTAAGCTAACAGTGATAAACATAAGAAGAATCCAAAGAAATGAATCAGAAACTATGTTGGGTGCTGTTTTGATAAGGATTTGCTGCAATAGTATCAGAATAGTACTAAGAATCAAAATGTAGATTATAAATCGGGAAAAAAGTTTTTTGATCATACAATATTATTTTTTTATAAAATCTTTAACTCCTATGTATATCGCAATAAATACGGATAGAAGTGACAAACAAAGGGTGAAAATAGGGAATTTTATCGATGTGTATTGATCGAGTTTTAACCCTCCAAAAGTGCCTATTACAATAATACTCATCATTTGAAAAGCCAATGAAGAGTATTTTGCATAATCTTTGAGCCGATTATTTGGTTTATTCGTCATCTACCGTCTCGTCAATTGGGGTATAGTTTTCGTTTTCCATTGAGCAGTTCCCTGTAAATTGTGCACCGGGTTCAATCGAAAGTTTTCCAATGTTTAAATTGCCGATTAAGTTAGAGGTAGACTTAAGAGTGAGTAGTTCGGTGACTTTTACATTGGCTTTTATTTTTCCTGAAAAATCTGCGTTTTGACAATGAATTTCTCCATCAACAACGCCTGTTGCACCAATTACAACTTTTGATTTTGAAGTAATAGAGCCGATTAATGTGCCATCAATTCTAAAGTCACCATTGGAGGTGATGTCGCCTTTAAAGATTGTTCCAGAGCCAATTAAATTGATTGATGGGGTTTCTTGTTCGTAGTTTTTTGCCATAATGTTTATTATTGAACTGCCAAATTACATTATTTTTTGATAAATACAAAAAAAAACAGCATGTTTTTATAACAAAAACATGCTGTAATATTTTATTTTGTGTTTTTGCTTGGTTTGTGTATTTACCGTTCAGGATTATTTGCTTGTTTTTTTGAAATAAATTCAAGTTTAACCTAACATGAAGTCGCTTTATAGGTAAATATTTAGCAAAGATTATTTTAGATAATGTTCCTTAAAAAATGCTTCGTATTTAGGACGCAAATCTTTATTTCGGTAGTAAAGTAAATAGTTTTTATCGGACATTACATATTGCGTAATATCATTTATATTGAGGTCTTTCATTACGTCAGCATGCGTTTTTATAAAGTTCAGATAATCCATTGCTTTTGTTTTATTGACAAATTTTGAAATGGTAATGATTTGTGTTGTGTTGTCGAGATACATGCTGTTAATCTCAAATTTTTGCGTGTTGAAAAACTTTGTATTAAAATCTGAAATTCGGATTTTAATATCATTAAAATTTGCCTTTCTTATATCGGCAATAAATACATAAAAATGAAATTCATTCTGGCTATACACAAATTCTTTTTGAATATTATTCGTATCGTTTGCAATTCCTGAGCCAGAAGCTGGTTTTTTGGCGTTAAGAATAATTTGTGCACGTTCTGTTAGAGGGTGGGTTGGGTGTATAACGATGAATTTTTCAAGGTTTTCAACCAGCGAATCTGTTCCATTTACAAACTCATGAGAAATGGCTTTTAAATAGTCGAAGCGTGCTATTAAGTCTTTGTTTTTTTTGAAACTTTTGGTGGCTTCAGTTCCGTTTTCAATTACAATTGAATAGTTTTTATTTTGGAAAGCTTCATAAGTTTGCTTGTATAGTATCTCGCCGGCTTTGTTTCTTTCTTCAATTTTCTTATAATAATTTGGATCTTTAATAATCTCTGCATAATCGCTTTCGGGGAAATTATTAAGAATTATGTTTTTATAATAATTTGCTTTTTCTAAGTTGTTTGATTCTGTATAAGATTGATATAGAATAAAGTATGATTGCAGCGCTAGGTTGTGTTCGGGGTAGCGTTGGACGAGTAACTCAAATGTTTCGTTCGATTTAGGAATGTCTTTTAGTCCATCTCGGTATATAAAAGCTGCATTATATAGTGCTTTAATAATCATTTCATGCGATTTTTTCATTCGTTCTTCGCTCAGGGGCAAACTCACCAAATATGTTTGTCTGTTTTTTGGGTCAGTTGGTCTTGCAACAATGGTATCTTCGCCGTCTTCATCGTCGTATGGATCGGCAAATGGGTCTTCTTCTAATGAATTTGTAAGTTGTTTGTTGCTCAATCTCCAGTTGTCTTCCAATTTCCGATCTCCCCATTTTTGTCGGAATTCATTGGATCCATAAGCCATGGCCGAAGGATTGTAAAAATACCAATTCCCAGCGGTTGCCAAATCAGGGGGACGATTCATGTTCGCTTGTGCAATAGCAATTTGTCGAAGTCGGTCTTCTTCTTGTCTAACTCGCTCTTGTTCGTTGTAATCAGCAATTAATTTATCAATAAAACGATTTCTTTCGGATTCTGACATCATTGCGATGCGTTGCAAACTATCTTGAGTTTGAATTACATTTAGGTTGGTCACCAATTTAGTTAATAGCTCGGTTTTGCTTTTTATTTCATTGAAATTTGGATACTCTTTTGGTAAAAAAGTAATGGTGGTATCATAATATTTTTGGGCAGAAGTATAATTTAAATTTTTAAAGTGAATATCGGCCAAACTAAGAGCGGATACTGCCTTTTGGGTATTGTTGTGGGTGCTTGATTCCACGGATTTTGTTAGGTATTCTATGGCTGCTGGCTCGTCTGGCTCCATTAGCGAAACTTCGGCCAATGTGTAGTAGATGACATCATGAAATTCATCGTTTTTTTTCTCTTTCAAGAGTTTTTCCAGAATGTTCATAACGTACTGTTTGTCGCCAGTTCCATTGGAGATGCATTTAGCCATATTGATGTGAGCAATAAATGACATTTCGTATTTTGGATTGCGTTTTATAACCATTTTATAGTTGTCATAAGCCGCTTCAAACGATCCTGTAGTTTCGTATAATTGTGCTAAAATAAATAGAAGTCTTGTTTTTTGTTCTTTGGGCATTTTTATCATCAATGCATCCTGAATGGGGATTATGGCTAGTTGATGGCTCTCTTGTTTGATAAAGAAATCAGCATATGCCATATTAAAGAGCAGTTTTATTTTCTTGCTGGATGACTTTTCAAATTTATATTTTAATTCTTCAAAAATAAAATCGGCACGAGTCATTTCGTCCAATTCAGAAGAAGTTCGAGCGAGCCAAATGGATGCTTCAAGAACTACATCGGGATTTTTATAATTATTAATGATAAAATTAAACGTTCGTTGAGCTGTTTCATATTCTTGTTTGTGAAAAAAAGCTTCCCCCATCATTTGGTATGCCAGAGGAATGTATTTGTTATATTCTTTTCCACGAATATAAATAGAGTGTTTTTTGATGGCTTTAGACGATTTCTCAACAACTCTGTCCATTTGTGGTCCCACTGCTTGAGCTTCATTTTTTTGAAATCGAGGAAATACTGGTAAAATGCGAGTGTAGTTTTCTTTTGCGTTTTTATTGAGTTCAAACAGTCCGCTTTTGTAGCTCTCTTTTCCATTAAAAAGAATATTATACTTTGCTGTTATTCCATGATATGTTCTGTTTGTCCATTTGTTTTTTTTGGTAGAACAGGAAATCATTATGGGAATAATGATTATTAATGCAATGAGAAAACGAAAAGTATAATTTATAGATTTCAATTCTTTAGATTTTAATGGAAAATACGTTTAATAGTTTTATTTTCTTTGTAGTAACGGAATCTTTTTAGCTTTATTATTTTTTACAGTGTTTATTGTTTTTTATTAAAAAACTGATTGGGAACTTTTTCAAAATCATTTTTAAAATCTTCATCAAATCTAAAAGTTTGTATTTGCCAGCGTTTATCTGGTTTGTAAAAATTAAATTCAACTTTAATAGGTTGACGAGTATATCGGGCAATGTAAATATACTGACTTAGGTTGGGAGATAATTCGCGTTTTGAAGAGAAGTCCCAGCCGTGCATATTTCCAAAATAGAATAATTTGTTCAATTTGCCTTTAATTTCATCCAATTGTGGCATGTTTGCTAGGTCGAAAAAAGGGTTGGTCGAAAATAAAAAATCAACCGCATTGTCACTGTTATCTTGCATCAGAAAGAAAAAGTGGTCGCAAATTTTCTCAGGACTGTTTAATGAATCACTTTGTGCAAACGACATAAAACACGTTGAACAGAGAACAAATGCTAAGCTTAGTCTTTTCATAATTATAGTGTTAATTCATTAGTAAGGGTATTATTGAATTTGTTTTTTTGCTGCTTTTAATGTGTTTTGGAGCAGTGCCACAATTGTCATCGGACCTACACCGCCCGGTACTGGAGAGATTGCTCCTGCAACTTTTGCGGCTGATTCGTAGTTAAGATCACCAACCAATCTAAAACCAGATTTTTTGGTGCTATCTTCAACTCTGTGAATGCCGACATCAATAATGCTTGCTCCTTTTTTGATGTAGGTTTCATCAATCATTTCGGGTTTGCCAATGGCTAGAATTAGAATATCGGCTCGCTTACAAATTTCTCTTAAGTTTTTTGTTTTGCTATGGCAAAGCGTAACGGTGCAGTTTCCAGGCTTAAAATCGCGAGACATCAGAACCGAGGTGGGTCTGCCAACAATGTTGCTACGGCCCACTACAACACATTCTTTGCCTTCGGTTTCAATTTTGGCATGCGAAATCATTTCGATAATTCCAGCTGGAGTTGCAGGCAAATATGTTTCTTGACCTAATACCATTTTTCCAATGTTCACGGGATGAAACCCGTCTACATCCTTTTCGGGCTTAATGGCTTCAATTAATTTGTTCTCTGAAATATGTTTAGGTAAAGGAAGTTGCAAAATCAATCCATCAATATCTTCATCTTCGTTGATAAATTTGATTGTGTTTAAGAGTTCATTTTCGGTAATAGTGTCTGGTAATCGATATACAGAAGAAATAAAGCCGACTTCTTTACATGATTTTTCTTTGCTCGCAACATAGGTCTGGCTAGCTCCGTCTTCACCCACTAAAATGGCAGCCAAATGGGGAGCTCTGTGACCTTTCTTTAACATTTCTTCAACTTCTTTAGCGATTTTTGCTTTTATGTTGTTGGAAATTTCTTTTCCGTCAATAATTTTCATAGCAAATATTATTTATTTAACGTTTTATATTTTTTGGAAGAGCACCCTTGTTGGTTGTGACCATTTTCATCATTTTTCGGGTGTCATCAAATTGTTTAATCAATCGGTTTACTTCTTGAATATTTGTTCCACTTCCCGAGGCAATTCTTTTGCGTCTGTTACCATTGAGTAATATTGGATTCTCTCTCTCTTCTGGAGTCATAGATTGGATGATGGCTTCGATCCCTTTGAAAGCGTTTTCGTCAATGTCTACATCTTTCACCGCTTTCGACATGCCTGGAATCATTCCAACTAAATCTTTGATGTTTCCCATTTTTTTAATCTGGTTGATTTGACTCAAGAAGTCGTTGAAATTAAATTGGTTTTTGGCAATTTTTTTCTGAAGTTTTTTTGCTTCTTCTTCATCGTATTGTTCTTGTGCTTTTTCAACAAAAGATACGATGTCGCCCATTCCCAAAATTCGATCTGCCATACGTTCTGGATGGAAAACATCAATGGCATCCATTTTTTCGCCTAATCCAACAAATTTGATGGGTTTGTTTACGATTGATTTTATAGTTAAGGCAGCTCCACCTCGGGTGTCACCATCAAGTTTTGTTAAAATAACGCCTGTGAAATTCAAACGGTCATTAAATGCTTTGGCAGTATTAACAGCATCTTGTCCAGTCATGGAATCTACAACGAATAATATTTCGTGTGGATTAAGATTATTTTTCAGGTCGCTAATTTCGTTCATCATCATTTCGTCCACTGCCAAACGACCTGCAGTATCTATTATTACGGTATTGAAACCGTTCATTTTAGCATGTTTTATTGCTTTTAGCGCAATGTCAACCGGTTTTTTGCTTTCGATGTCTGCAAATACTTCAACTCCAATTTGACCACCTAGGGTTTGAAGTTGGTCAATCGCTGCTGGACGATAAACGTCACAGGCGACCAGCAAAGGTTTTCTTCCTCTTTTATTTTGAAGATGGGATGCAAGCTTTGCAGAAAAAGTAGTTTTACCTGAACCTTGTAAACCAGCCATCAGTATTATTGTGGGATTGGCTTGAGTTTCGATGTCTACTTTTGTCGAACCCATAAGTTCTGCTAATTCATCATGCACAATTTTAATCATTAATTGTGATGGCGAAAGAGCCGTTAATACGTTTTGTCCAAGTGCTTTTTTCTTTACTTCATCTGCAAATTCTTTGGCTACCTTATAACTTACGTCGGCATCTAAAAGTGCTTTGCGAACTTCTTTTAAAGTTTCTGCAACGTTTATTTCGGTAATATGACCATGTCCTTTTAATACTTTAAAAGCTCTATCAAGTTTGTCGCTTAAATTTTCAAACATACAATATTAGTATTGTTATTGGTGAATACATTTTGCAAATGTACAAAAAAAGTGTAAATGTGATTTGTTTTATACCATTTTAAGAAAACACTTTTTAGATTTAAAATATTCTTATAAAAAAAAACCAATTTCTTTTGAAATTGGTTTTTTTTTATAAGAATTAGATTAGCGTAAAATTGTAAAGTGACCGCTGTATTCTCTACGTTTGCCTTCTAAGTCTTTTATAAAGAATCGGTATGCATATAATCCTTGAGGAGCTCTTTGTCCATTAATGTATCCATCCCATGATGCAAATGGAATATTTGATTTATAGATTAATGTTCCCCATCTGTCAAAAATCATCATCGTATATTCGGATGGGTCTATTCCTCTTCCGTATGGTCTGAATGTTTCGTTAAGACCGTCTTTGTCAGGAGTAAAAGCATTTGGTATATAGAATGCAAATGGATTTTCTACTTCAATAACTTTATTAATTGAATCTTTGCAACCAAATTCAGATGTAGCTACTAACCATGTTGTATAATGGCCCACAGCTGAATATCTGTGAATTGGGTTTTGCAATATAGAAGTATTTTCTGGAGAGGAAAAATCTCCAAAGTTCCAGAACCAAAAACTAGCTCCTGAAGATTCATCATAAAATTCGAGATCAGGATTGTCTAATGAAATGACGTCTATGGGTGTTCTGAAATTGGCTGTAGGTTTAGGATGAACAATGACCATTGTAGTATCTTCTCCTCTGCATCCAAATTGATTTGTACCCGTTACAGAGTAAATCATAGTGAAAGTTGGGTTGACTCCAATTGTTTCGCCTTGCATACCATTGCTCCATATATATGAATCTCCTCCACTGGCTCGTATTTCAGCTTGCTCTCCAATGCAAATTTCACCTCCAAATGCTTCTATGACTGCATCTGGGTTAACAGTGAGACTTGTTGAAGCAACACATCCATTCGTGTCGGTGACAGTTACTGAATATGTTTCGGGTTGTGTTACAATAGGATTTATAATGGTTGAATCACCAAGATTGTCGCTCCATTGAAAGCTCACACCAGTTGGGGAGCTCACTACAACTTGATCGCCAGAGCAAACTGAATTTGGGGTTATGGTAATGATTGGATTGTCGTATAAATTAACGGTTGCTGATGCTGTATTAACACAGCCGAATGCAGAGGTGCCAGTTACGGTATAAGTTGTAGTAGTGGTTGGCGAAACAGTAATAGAAGCTCCTGTCTGTCCAGTGCTCCAAACGTATGTAGAGGCTCCTGTTGCTGTAACTGTAGCATTTTCGCCAGGACAAATGTTGGTTGCTGTGACCGTAATATCTGGAAGCGGATTTACAACAAGTGTTGCTTGTGTTGGTGGGCCAGCGGCTCCTCCACTGGGGGTTATAACCAATGAATATGTTCCTGCATTAACCAATTGAGCATTGGGTATGTTTGCCACAGGTGAGGTTGATGATTGAAAGAATCCATTGGGTCCTTCAAAGGTAAAATAAGCACCTGCAGGAGGGTTCTCTACTGTTAAAGTAGCGGTTTCTCCAACACAAACAGTATCCCCTTGGAAAGGTCTTACAATAGCACAGTTTGTAGAACCCGTTGAAGTGGAATGGCTTTGAAAGTTAATTTGAGTGGGTTGGTTGGAATAGTTGGTTATTAATAGTATGTACCAGTTTCCAGGAACAGCATTGGGAATATGAACATATTCTTCTGATGCAGCATTATAACTACAATCAATTATGTTTCCAATGGGATAGCCTCCTAGATTTGAAGGATTGGCTCCGTTGGATGGTCCGTGTGATGAGCCACCGCTTGTATTAAGTTGACTGCAAACGCCTGAAGCAACCAAGGCATCGAAGGAACCTCCTGTAAAAGGTCCCCAGCAAATAAAATCTAAGTCTCTTGATGGAGTTGTCCACATATGAATGTTAATTCTTCCTGGTTGGTCGACTTGTAAAAAATACCAAGCTGGGTTTGGAGTAGTATATAAACAACCCATTGATCCAGGACTAGAAGAACCTGTGCTGGCAGGAAAAGTATAGGTAGGGTCGTCAGAACAGAATGGATCTGCATCTGCACATGTTAGTCCTTGACCAAATAAACTTAGGTTTATAAAAGTATAAGCTAAAAGAAGCAGAATTTTCGTTGCTGTTTTTTTCATAATAGTATCGATGTTATAATATTTTCAAGTTAATGTTTTCAATCAAAAGACAATTTCATAAGTAGGAAAGTTGCCTAATTAATTAGTTTTGGTATTTTAGATATGTATTTTGAGATATTTGTTTGTTTGTAGTCGTTTTTTATTATTGTAGAGTGATTTTATTTTAGAAATTAAATATAGATTAGATGACTAATTTCTGTTCTTAATGAGTCGTTTAATGTATAGTTTAATCCGTTGATTTTGTGTTTATTAATTATGTATAATAAGTTGTCACTATCGTTTTTATTTAGGGCGTTTTCATTAAGTTTTGTTCTTAGTCCTAGGGATTGAAAAAAATTCTCCATTTTTGTTATAGAATCGTTAATGTTTTGAGTTTGCATTATTTCATTTGCAAAACGAATCATTTTTTCATCCTCTTTATTGGGTACGCTTTCTAACCATGCGGGATAACTTATGGCTAAAGATTCTCCATGCGGAATATTGTATAGAACGGAAAGCATATGCCCAATACCGTGTGCCCCCCAATCTGCTGATGTTTTTCCCATTGCTGTTATTCCGCACAAAGCTATGTTTGAAGCAAGAAGCATTCTTGCTCGGAGATTATAATCGGTCGGGTTTTGGAGAAGTGGTTTGGCAATTTCAAAAATTTCATGAATGGTGGATTTAATGATGCTGTCTGTGAGCGGCGAATCTCCTTCTCCAAACCAATGTTCGAGGTTATGAGCAATGATGTCTGCCAGTCCACAAGCAGTTTGATAGGGCGAAACGCTATACGTGAATTCTGGATTCATAAAAGACTCTTTTGGAAAAAAGAGAGAATGACCGATTCCGATTTTTTGCTGTGTTGATTTGTTTTGTATTACGCTAAATGAATTCATTTCCGAACTGGTGGCTGCAATGGTTATCACTGCAATTAATGGAAGACTATGAAGGGGCTTTTTTGACGTTACAAAATAGTCCCAAACATCGTCGTCGGATGTAATTCCAGCCGCAATTATTTTGGCCGAATCTATTACACTGCCACCTCCAATGGCCAAAACAACATCCACTTTGTTGGTTTTTCCAAAACGAATGGCTTCATAAACATCGTTGATTTCAGGATTTGGTTTTATGCCCGAAAATTCATGAACCTTTATATTAAATGGTGCTAATGTTGCAATGCAGGCATCATATATCCCGTTTTTCCGAATAGAACCTTGCCCGGATACCAATAAAACATTTTGACCATACTTTTGAATGGTTTTGCCTAATTTTTGATGAACATCTTTTCCAAAATGTATCTTTGTTGGATTATAATAAACGAAGTTTTGCATCATTTTGATTTTTTTACTTTGCAAAGAAAGAGTTTTTTTTTCAATTTTGGATTTTTATCCTACAACAAATATCGATTTAGATGTGTTTTCTGACTTTTATAACAGTTTTTTGAATACAATATTATACGCACTATTGAAGTTATTATATGTTTTTCACATATTTTTGCATTCTTTTTCAGAACAAATTTCTTTTTATGGCAAAAAATTTGATTTTTTTTTTCATCTTACTATCTTTTTCTGGTTTTGCTCAACGTAAAACAATCAGTGGTTATATTTATGAAAAAGGAAGCCGAGAATCCTTGGTTGGAGTGAATGTTTACAATCCCGATTCGAAACAAGGGAGTACTTCAAATATTTATGGCTTTTATTCACTCAGCTTGAATGTTACGGATAGTGTTTTGATTCGATGGTCGTACGTAGGCTACCAAACCATAGAAAAAAAAGTATTGTTAAACGAAAATCTACATTTGAACATCTTTTTAGAATCTAGTTTGGAACTTCAAGAAGTTGTTATTTCGGGAGAACGTGAGCAAAAGATAAGCGAAGAGGTCCGGATGAGTGTAGTTGGGATTAAGCCTCAGGATATAAAAGCCATTCCAGCATTGTTGGGCGAAAAAGATGTTTTTAAGGCTTTGCAATTGATGCCCGGTGTTCAAAAAGGAACGGAAGGTTCGAGTGGAATTTACGTTAGAGGAGGAGGTCCCGATCAAAACTTGATAATTTTAGATGAAGCTATTGTTTATAATGCAAATCATCTGTTTGGCTTCTTTTCTATTTTTAATGGAGATGCTCTAAAATCTATTGAACTTACCAAAGGTGGTTTTCCTGCCCGATATGGTGGGCGTTTGTCGTCGGTTATTGAGATGACGATGAAGGATGGAAATAAGCAAAAGTTTGCTGGCGAAGCAGGAGTCGGAATAATTTCAGCCCGTTTGTTGCTCGAAGGTCCGATTGTGAAGGACAAATCTTCCTTTATTATTTCGGGTCGCCGCACCTACATCGATTTTTTAATGCAACCTATTATTGCAGCTCAATCGGGTGGTTCATCGGTGGGTTATTATTTTTACGATTTAAATGCCAAAGCCAATTATGATTTTGGAAATAAAAATAAATTATTTTTAAGTGGCTATTTTGGACGGGATAAGTTTTATATGAATGAAAAGATGAGTTTGGAAAATAGACTTAAGGCGGGCTTGTTTTGGCAAAACTCAACGGCTACTTTGCGATGGAATCATTTGTTTCATAATACATTGTTTTCCAATGCTTCTTTTATTTTTAGCGATTATACCATGAAAATATATGCTGAAGAAAAATCAAATAATGATTTGTTTAGCATGCAATATATTTCGGGAATTAATGACTACGGTTTGAAGTATGATTTATATTATCATCCAAGTCCCAATCATTCGATTCGAGCAGGAATAAATTCTATTTATCATGTTTTTGTCCCCGGTGCTTTTGTTTTGAAAAATGATTTTGTTGAAGATGATATCAAAATGTCGAAACGAGAAGAAGGCGTGGAGACATCTATATATATGGAGGATGAAATAAAAACATTAAACAATAAGTTGCGTTTGAATCCAGGAGTTCGTTTGACTTCTTTTATGGTGAAAGATAAGCATTACATCAGTCCAGAGCCACGTTTTTCGAGCAGCTATTTGATAAAACCAGACTTGGCATTGAAAGCATCTTTTGCTTCCATGTCGCAGTTTTTACATTTGTTGAGCAATACAGGAATTGGTTTGCCCACCGATTTATGGGTTCCATCTACACCGAATATTAAACCACAGAAATCTTGGCAAGTAGCCGCCGGAATCGGCAAAGATTTTTTGAAAAACGATGTATCGTTGACCATTGAAGGATATTATAAAAAGTCGGATCATATTATTGGTTATAAAGAGGGAGCCAGTTTTATTGGCATTAGCCAACCTGGACAAAGATCGGAGTTTAATTGGGAACAAAATATCACCACAGGACAGGCTTGGTCGTATGGTTTAGAAATCTTATTTCGGAAGAATTCGGGGCGTTTTACAGGTTGGATG
>JAQUHH010000289.1 GCA_028683685.1 Bacteroidales bacterium | reverse complement strand
GCTTTTATGCTAAAAGTCTCGTTCAGCTTTCCATTTAATTGAAGATTCATGTCCGAGTTTACAATCACATTCTGATTATTTCCAGCTGAAATCCCTCTCGAAATACTTCCACTTCTATTTAAGTCGGAATCTGAATACAACCATGGATTTTCGGTTTTGCTTTCTTGAATTCTGAAAAACTGTTGAGGGTCTTCCATTTTATTTTGAATAAATGCCTTGTCTTTTTTAAAATAATTTTGCTGCGTACTGATTCTAAAATTCTGATATTGCACAATGACTTGAGCAGAATCAAATGGAAAATCAGATTTCAATCGAATTGTTGCATTTTTATAATCGAGTATAATATTAGATGTGTCAATATTTTCGTCTGAAATAATGGAAACAGTTCCAGAAATTAGAACCAAAGAATCAATGGCAACTAGGTTGTTTTTATAAATCACCATGCTCTTTTGTTTCACTCCATGCGTAATTTGTGCATGCAAATGAATCGCACACAGCGACAATAAAAACAATAATATGGTAAACTTTTTTTTCAAATAATAATTTGATTGAATTCAAATGCTATTTCATCTTAAACAACAAAAATAAACTAAGATTCCATACAAAATTAGACTTATTCTGTTCAGAATTAGAAAACAATAACGACTTACAACAAAAAACAATATACTTTTGCAAAAAATAAATTTTTGAAACAATGAACAAACTAAAAGAAATAAATTACAAAGAAGAGGGCAAAAGCTATTTCTTAATTTTAATAGGAACCATATTGATGGCTGTTGGATTTGTGTTTTTTATTGCCCCTTTTAGGTTGGCACCTGGAGGCGTATACGGAATTGCCATTACGGTTCACCACTTTACAAAAGGGATGTTTGATTTGTTTCCCGAAGGAATTCCAATTGGTGTAATGGCTTTAATGATGGACATTCCATTATGTTTAATAGGAATTTGGATATTGGGCCCCAAATTTGGAGTAAAAACAGTCTTTGGTTTTTTGTCTTTAGCCTTTTTTACCGATTTTATTACCGCCATATCTGGAGGCAGTGCCCTGATGCCCGACGATCGTTTTTTGTCGGCCGTTTTTGGTGGAGTTATGTTGGGATTGGGATTGGGTCTTATCTTCCGAACAAAAGCGACTTCTGGAGGAACCGATATTATTGCTATGATTATTTCTAAATACACCAAACATCCGGTTGGTTCTACTTTAATTATCGTAGATTCCATCGTTGTTTTTGTGGGTTTGGTCGTCTTTAAAGACTGGACGATTCCAATGTATTCGTTGGTTGTTATTTATGTAACGGGACACGTTATCGACATGGTTATCAAGGGAATAAGCACAGACAAAACAGTGTACATTATTTCCGATTACCACGAACTAATTCGAGATAATATCATCAACACTTTGGAAAGAGGAGGCACTTACATTCATGGCGAAGGCATGTATAATGGCAAGGAACGGAAAATAATTTATACAATTGTAAGCAGAAAAGAGTTGCCTCAACTTATTCATTTTGTAAAACAAGTAGATCCCGTTGCGTTCTTATCTGTGGTGGATGCCACCGAAACCATTGGACTTGGTTTTAAATCTATTCACAATACAGATTTTCACTAATTTTAAATCTTTTGTATTCATTTTTTTATGACTTTTGTAATTCGTTAAACACAATAAAACACTATGTCAATCGAAGTTCGCAACATTACTAAATTATATGGAGAGCAAAAAGCTCTCAACAATATTAGTTTTGAAATAAATACTTCTGGAGTAGTTGGACTTTTGGGACCCAACGGAGCTGGCAAGTCTACCATTATGAAAATTTTAACCTGCTTTATCCCGCCTACAGAAGGCAGTGCCAAAGTACATGGTTTTGATGTGATCAGTCAATCGGTAGAAGTTCGGAAACGCATTGGATATTTGCCAGAAAACAATCCTTTGTATACTGAAATGTACATTCGGGAATTTTTAGAATTTTCGGCAGGGACTTATCTTTCTACCAAAGATATTTCAAAACGCATTTCTGAAGTCATCCATATTACGGGTTTGGAAAAAGAGAGTCGAAAAAAGATTCAAGCTCTATCCAAAGGGTTTCGTCAACGCGTTGGATTGGCACAAGCTTTGTTGCACAATCCTGACATTCTAATTTTGGATGAACCCACTTCTGGATTAGATCCAAATCAAATTGTAGAAATACGGAATTTGATTAAAGAGATTGGAAAAGAAAAAACAGTTTTGCTTTCCACACACATCATGCAAGAAGTAGAAGCCATTTGCGACAAAGTAATAATTATCAATCAAGGGGAAATCGTTGCCAACACCGATACTGCAAATATTAATGATTTGTTTTCGGGGAACGTTTCTGTTTTGGTAGAGTTTGAAAACGAAGTTGCTATAAATGGTTTAATGAAGATTGATGGAGTTTTGGGCACTAAAAACTTAGGAAACAATAAATATAGAATCGACACAAAGAAAAACTTTGATGCCCGAAGTACGGTTTTTAAATGGGCTGTTAACAACAACTATACAATTGTTTCCCTTCAAACGGAAAAGCATCGATTGGAAGATGTATTTCAACAATTAACAAACAAATAGGTTTGTTTTTTGTTTCCTATTCTAAATATATATAATTTTGCACATAAAATATGTGGAAAGATTTGTTTGATTGCAACCACACAAAAAAAATGCTAAACCATTTTTGCCTGTCTTTACAATCACCTTCTTTTCATTTAAGTTTTTATGTTTAATCACTAAAAAATAAAAAGATGGGATATCTATTTACCTCAGAATCAGTCTCGGAAGGTCACCCCGACAAAGTAAGTGATCAAATTTCAGATGCTCTTTTAGACGAGTTTCTAAAACACGATCCCAATTCGAAAGTAGCATGCGAAACACTTGTAACAACTGGATTGACAGTTTGTGCAGGCGAAGTAAAAACCACAGGTTACGTTCATGTTGATGAAATTGCCAGATCGGTCATCAAACAAATTGGCTATACAAAAGCAGAATATCGTTTTGACAGTGCATCATGTGGTGTTATTTCGGCCATTCACGAACAATCCCCCGACATCAACCAAGGCGTTGAGCGTGAAACCCCTGAAAGTCAAGGAGCTGGCGACCAAGGAATGATGTTTGGCTTTGCTTGTGACGAGATGGACAATTATATGCCCATGCCCATTGAGCTGTCTCACCTATTTCTACGTGAATTGGCAGCCATTCGCAAAGAAGGCAAAAAAATGAAATATCT
>JAQUHH010000288.1 GCA_028683685.1 Bacteroidales bacterium | reverse complement strand
AATTTTTTTCATAATATATTGGTTTAATGGTTGATTTATTTCGCTAAATTAATAATAATTATTTTAAAACATAAACTCTTTTTGATTTTTTTTATCAAGCATTTTAAATTCTCATTTTCATTTAGAAGTTAAGTTCGATTTATCTCCAAATTTCCACTCCAGATTAATTTTTTTTGAATTTAAATACGCTATCATAATACTTTTTTATAACTTTAGCCCAAATTTAAAAAAAGGACGCAAATTCATGTCAAATACATCTCAGGAATACAATCAAATTATCGACTTGTGCAAGGCAACATTTGCTGACAAAATGAAGGACTACGGCACCGCTTGGAGAATTTTAAGAACGCCTTCACTGACCGACCAGATATATATTAAAGCACAGAGAATCAGAAGCATACAACAAAATGGATTTTCCAAAGTAGACGAAGGCATCGTTTCTGAATTTATTGGCATTATCAATTACTCTATCATGGCTCTTATTCAATTGGAACTGGGTTCGGCGGAAGCGGAAAATTCGGAAATGGATTATGAAAAAGTTTTGAAGTTATATAACCATCATTTTTTAGCTTGCAAAAACTTGATGGAAAATAAAAATCACGACTATGGCGAAGCATGGAGAAACATGCGGATTAGCTCACTGACAGATATTATATTAATGAAACTACTTCGCGTAAAGCAAATCGAAGACAATGCAGGACAAACCATTGTTTCCGAAGGTTTGGACGCAAACTATAGCGACATGGTTAATTATGCTGTGTTTGCTTTAATTAAATTATTAAATTAAAAATACATATTATGAATTCTAACTTACTGATTATTATAGGAATGGCTTCCATTGGATTACTAATTTCAATTTTATACATTTTCTTTCCAAAATACAGAAGATTTGCAGGAGTTTCTGCCCGAATTTTTATTGGGCTTGTCTTTCTTTTTTCAGGCTTTGTTAAAGCAGTTGATCCTTTAGGAGCACAATACAAAATAACAGATTATTTAATGGCATTTGGCTTAGATTGGCTGGTTCCATTATCCATATTTTTTGCTATTGGACTAAATTTAGCTGAATTTTTAATTGGTTTTGTTCTGGTTTTTGGTGTTAGAATGCAACTTTTTGCTTGGGGTTCCTTTCTTTTTATGCTATTTTTCACTCCTTTAACTCTTTATCTAGCCATTCAAAATCCAGTTTCAGATTGTGGCTGTTTTGGCGATGCATGGGTTATGACAAACTGGGAAACATTTTACAAAAACATAATATTCATGACCATGGCTATCATTGTTTTTGTTCACAGGTACCGATATTGGGAAAGAATGATTCCGGCAGCGGTTAAAAATTCCATTGTTGCAATAGGAATCTTTATTGGCGTAGGGCTGCAAGTTTACGCTGTAAGATATGATGCTTTGTTGGACTTTAGACCTTGGAAAGTAGGCAATCGTATTTCCTCAATGGTTGTTCCCATTCCCGAAAAATCTGAAATTTTCTTAATTTATGAAAACACAAAAACAGGAGAAAATGAAGAATATACCTCACAAACGCTACCATGGGAAGATGAAGAAAAAATGGCATCGTTGGAGTTTATAGAACAAAGAAAAGTAGTTATAGAACCCTTTATAGACGCACCTATTCACGACTTCATCATCATCAACGAAGAGGGTTACAACATGACTGATGAGCTTATTACATATCCACAATTTCATTTTTTAGCTATTTCATATGATTTAGCAGAAATCAACGAAAAAGCAATTTCAAAACTGAAAACGTTTGCCGAAAACTGTCATAACGACAATATACATTTTCATTTCATCACGGGCTCTACTCCAACTGAAGTAAATGCTTTTATCGAAAAGCACACTCCTTCATTCAATATATATAATGCCGACCCCACTGCTTTAAAAACAATCATTCGCTCCAATCCAGGATTGCTTCTTTTAAAAGAAGGATTTGTGGTTGACAAATGGGCACATCGCAGAATTCCAGAATATTCAACGTTTAAATCAAACATTGAGATGTATGAAAAACAAATTAATGAATGGAAAAAAGCTGAAATTGATGAAACTGACAAAGAATAAAGCAAGGTGCTAAAATATGTTTTAAAAAGATTATTTTACGGGTTTTGGGTTTTACTTGGCGTAATTACTCTGGTTTTCTTTTTGTTTAATGTGTTGCCTGGCGATCCCACGAAGATGCTTTTGGGTCAACGCAGCGACATTGCCTCAGTTGAAGCCATCCGCAAAGATTTGGGATTAGACAAACCTTTGTACACTCAATATATTTCTTATTTAAACGACCTTTCACCCATTTCAATTCATTCAAAAAGTGAAAATAGTTATTGGCACTATAGTGAGAATAAATACATTGCATCAAAACCAGTTTTTTCGGTTGGCAAAAAAATCATAATTCTGAAAAAACCTTATCTACGAAGGTCCTATCAAAGTCAAAGAAATGTAACTTCAATTTTGGCAGAAGCATTCCCTCAAACAGCATTATTAGCTGTTGTTGCCATTCTGTTTTCTATTTTAGCAGGCATCACCATTGGAGTATTATGTGCCATCTATAAGGACACTTGGTTCGACAAAATATCCTTGATTGTTTCCGTTTTTGGAATGGCGTTGCCCTCTTTTTTTGCAGCCATTGTGATCGGTTGGGTTTTTGCATTTTTACTGCACGAAATAACTGGTTTAAATATGATTGGCAGCATGTATACGGTTGACAATTTTGGTGAAGGGGAACATCTCGATCTTAAGAATCTAATTTTGCCAGCCATTACACTAGGAATTCGTCCGCTTGCCGTAGTGGTAGAACTAACACGCAGCAGCGTACTCGAAGTGCTCTCACAGGATTATGTTAGAACGGCTCGGGCAAAGGGATTATCTCGCTTTAAAGTGATTTTTTCGCACGTTTTAAAAAACTCAATGAATCCGGTTGTAACAGCTATTTCGGGATGGTTTGCTTCGCTGATGGCAGGGGCTGTTTTTGTAGAATACATTTTCGATTGGAAAGGCGTTGGAATTGTTATTGTTAACGCACTCGAGAAATATGATTTTCCAGTTTTAATGGGAGCTTTGTTGTTTATCTCTGTCATTTTAGTTTTTATTAATATCTTTGTAGATATAATTTACGGATGGTTAGACCCCAAAATTAGATTGTCATAATTCGCTCTATTTGAAATTTAAAAAATGATTATTATGAAAAACATGATTGTAGCTGGAAACTGGAAAATGAATGTCGATTTTTCGGATGCGGAAGACTTAATTGTTGAAAT
>JAQUHH010000287.1 GCA_028683685.1 Bacteroidales bacterium | reverse complement strand
TGATTTCAAATTAGCAGCTTTATTTTTATGAATAATGCGTTTTTTTGCCAATTTGTCAATTAAAGAAGCCAATGGGGGATAAGCAACAATGGCTTCTTCTTTAACATTAATTGCTCTTGCTTTTTTCAATGCATTACGCATGGTTTTAGCATAGTAACGATTTGCGTCGCGTTTTTTATCATTCGCTCTGATTCTTCTGATTGCTGATTTATGATTAGCCATCTTGTTATATTCTTTTTATTTTTATATTTTTTTATCTCTGTTTTTGGGAGTGCAAAGTTATAACTTTTTTCTTGTTTTACAAACTTTTGGAGAAAATATTTTATTTAATGTGTTTTTTTCTTGTATTCATCAAAATTCAGACCCTATGATTTTGATTAAATCAAAATAAAATAGTACTTTTGCAATTCTTTTTACTAAACAATAAATATGATACAGATAACTTTACCCGATAATTCAATTAAGCAGTTCGAGAATGGAATCTCAGGAATGGATATAGCAAAGTCTATTAGTGAAGGCTTAGCTAGAAATTCGTTGGCTATTGGTGTAAATGGGAAAACGCAAGATTTGCTAAAACCCATTAATGAAGATGCTTCTATCAAAATATTTACATGGAACGATGTTGAAGGAAAAGCTACCATGTGGCACTCTTCGGCTCATATTATGGCGGCAGCCATCGAAATTCTTTATCCCGGTGTGAAATTCGGAATTGGTCCTGATATTGAAAATGGATTCTATTATGATGTCGACTTTTTGGAGTATACTCTTACGCAAGATGATTTGTCGAAGATTGAAAAGAAAATGATGGAGTTGATTTCTCAAAAACATCGTTTTGAATATCGCGAAGTTTCTAAAGCTGAAGCTGTAAAATATTTTACAGAAAAAGGAGATGAATATAAATTAGAGTTGATAAATGAACTTGAAGATGGAACTATTTCGTTTTATCAAACAGGAGATTTTGTTGACTTATGTCGTGGTCCTCATTTGCCCGATACTTCTTTTATTAAAGCCATTAAATTGACAGCAATCGCTGGAGCATATTGGAGAGGAGATGAAAAACGCAAGCAGTTGACTCGTGTTTATGGAATTACATTCCCCAAAAAGAAAGAATTAGATGAGTATTTAGTTATGCTCGAAGAGGCTAAAAAAAGAGATCATCGAAAAATAGGTAAAGAATTGGAATTGTTTGCTTTTTCTCAAAAAGTGGGAATAGGATTGCCGCTTTGGTTACCTAAAGGAGCTGCGTTGAGAGAAAGATTGGAAAACTTTTTGAAAAAAGTCCAAAAAGAACACGGTTATGAACAAGTAATTTCTCCGCATATCGGAAATGTTGATTTATATAAAACTTCAGGGCATTATCAAAAATATGGTCAAGATTCATTTCAGCCTATTTCTACTCCAGTTGAAGGGGAAGAGTTTTTCTTAAAACCAATGAATTGCCCTCACCATTGCGAAATTTATAATGTAAAACCACATTCATATAAAGATTTACCCGTGCGTTTGGCCGAGTTTGGAACCGTATATAGATACGAACAAAGTGGCGAATTGCATGGTCTAACTCGTGTAAGAAGCTTTACTCAGGATGATGCTCATATATTTTGTCGTCCAGATCAACTTTTGGATGAGTTTAAAAAAGTAATCGACATTGTTTTGTATATTTTCAAAACTTTGGATTTTAATGATTTTGTGACTCAAGTTTCCTTAAGAGATCCAAACAATAAAGAAAAATATATTGGCTCGGATGAAAATTGGGAAAAATCGGAACAAGCCATTATTCAAGCAGCTGCCGAAAAAGGATTAAAAACAGTGGTGGAAATTGGTGAAGCTGCTTTTTATGGTCCTAAACTCGATTTTATGGTAAAAGATGCCATCGGTCGTAAATGGCAATTGGGAACCATTCAAGTGGATTATAATTTGCCCGAAAGATTTAATTTAGAATATACGGGTAGTGATAACCAAAAACACCGCCCCATTATGATTCATCGAGCTCCTTTTGGCTCTATGGAACGTTTTGTTGCGGTATTAATTGAACATACTGCTGGTAATTTCCCCCTTTGGTTGACCCCAGAACAGGCAATTATTTTACCAATTAGTGAAAAATATGTTGATTATGCACAAAAAGTATTAAATTTGCTGCGTAAATATGATATTCGTGCTACAATTGATGAGCGAAATGAGAAAGCAGGTCGTAAAATTCGCGATGCTGAAATGAAAAAGATCCCATTTATGCTTATTGTTGGAGAAAAGGAAGAAGCAGAAGAAACTTTATCCGTTCGCCGACACCAAGAAGGAGATTTGGGAACCATGAGTATTGAAAAATTTGCACAAATAATAAATGAAGAGATAGCAAGTATTCTTGCTGATTAAAATAAATAGTAGTATTCATTAAAAGAAAGGAGATATAGCCATAGCAGCTTTATTCAGAAAACCAGGAACGCATCGTAACTTTCCCAGCAAGAAAGAGCCGATACATCGTATAAATGAATTTATCACCACTCCCGTTATTCGGTTGGTAGGTGACAATACAGAACCGGGTATCGTCAATTTGCGCGATGCATTGGATTTAGCCCAAAAATTAGAATTGGATTTAGTAGAAATTTCACCGGCAGCGAATCCCCCCGTGTGTAAAGTTATGGATTATCAGAAGTTTCTTTACGAACAAAAAAAGAAACAAAAAGAGATGAAATCCAAAGCTACTAAAATTGTAGTGAAAGAAATTAGACTCGGACCCAATACTGATGATCATGATTTTAAATTTAAAGTAAATCATGCCATTGGTTTCCTAAAAGATGGAAACAAAGTGAAAGTGGATGTTTTTTTTAGAGGTCGGTCTATTGTTTATAAAGATCAGGGAGAAATCTTATTATTACGTTTTGCTGAAGCTTGCATCGAAGTTGGTAAACCCGAACAGATGCCTAAACTTGAAGGAAAACGAATGATAATGATTCTTACCCCAGCAAAAAAATAAAGAAATTGATTTTAACTATTTGTAGAATTAACCAATTAAAAATCATTAAAAGATGCCAAAAGTAAAAACCAAATCTAGTGCAAAGAAACGTTTCTCTTTCACTGGAACAGGTAAAATTAAGCGTAAACATGCTTATAAAAGTCACATCTTGACAAAAAAATCAAAAAAACGCAAACGTAACTTAGGTTACTCTGCAATTGTTGATCCTGCCGATGTGCCAAATGTAAGATTAATGCTTAACTGTTAATTAACGGAGTCATTAACCCTTACTATCAGCCAATTAAAAGATTCCAAAATG
>JAQUHH010000286.1 GCA_028683685.1 Bacteroidales bacterium | reverse complement strand
AGTGCTGTTTTCGATTCTTTGGCTACAAAAATGGTCAAAGGGAATTTTGTTCAAATGATCGCGTGGTACGATAATGAATACGGCTATTCAAACAGAGTGGTCGATACGATTGAATTAATGGCTACTTTAAACCGATTAAAATGAGTGACTTATTGATACAAAGCTGTGAAGAACCTGTTCGCATTATTTTGCAAAAAGCGCTGAACGGGGAAAGAATTTCCGAAAAAGAAGCTTTAGTTTTATTTAAAGATGCTGAATTGGCATCGCTTTCTTATGTGGCAGATACCATTCGTAAACGTTTGAATGGCAATGTTTTATACTTTGTCAAGAACTATCATATTGAACCGACCAATCGGTGTATTCATAATTGTAAATTTTGCTCATTTTCAGAGCGAATTAGTCGCACTGGATGGTCGTTTAGCTTTGATGAAATGATGGAAATGGTTCGTCAATTAAAAGCAGATATTACAGAATTACACATTGTTGGGGGGGTAAATCCGAAATACGACTTGGATTTTTTCTGTCGTTTGTTGGAACAAATTAAAAAAGAGAAACCAGAAATTCATATAAAAGCGTTTACAGCAGTAGAATTGGATTATATCATTACGCAATCGGGTTTGTCTTTTGAAGAAGGTTTAAAGCGGTTGATCGTGAGTGGGTTGGATTCTATTCCGGGCGGCGGAGCCGAGATTTTTAATCCTGAAATTAGAAAACAAATTTGTTCCAGTAAAACCGGTGCTGAAGATTGGTTAAAAATACATGAAATTGCTCACCAATGCGGAATTCCTTCCAACGCAACGATGCTTTATGGCTTTTTTGAAACCTACGAGGACAGAGTTGATCATTTATCACAGTTGCGAAAATTGCAAGATAAAACCAAAGGGTTTAATGCTTTTATTCCTTTGAAGTTTAAAAATAAAAACAACGAATTTTCTCATGTTCCTGAATTATCGGTGGTGGAAGAGATGAAAAATTATGCCATTTCGAGAATCTTTTTGGATAATATTCAGCATTTGAAAGTATATTGGCCCATGACCGGATTGGAAAATTCACGAATGTCTCTTCATTTTGGAGTGGATGATTTTGATGGAACGATTGATGATTCTACCCGGATATACGAGATGGCAGGTTCAATAGAAAATCCGACATTAAATTCTGTGGAAATTGAAAAAATAGCTCTGGAAGAGGGATTGCAAGCCGTTGAAAGAGACGGAGCGTACAATGAGTTGTAGGTAGCTGAGGAGCTAAGTGACTATGTTGCTATGTGCCTGACGGCAGATTCATTGTTTTGATAAAAAAAACAATTATTTTCCATCTTTGCGAGAAAAAATTAAATCTTTATTACTCGATGCCTTGTGGTTGAGAAGTCAGAAGTAAGAACCAGCATATACATGGCTGAGGGCAAGCCGTTTAGTGAGATTGAAAAACTATTTGATAAAGGAC
Organism: Bacteroidales bacterium; assembly: GCA_028683685.1. GTDB lineage: Bacteria > Bacteroidota > Bacteroidia > Bacteroidales > WCHB1-69 > JAQUGA01. Next base: position 1,826 of record JAQUHH010000286.1, on the reverse strand, counting down.
TTATTCTGATTATTTCGCTTCCATCCATGGCAATAAGTAAACATATTTTAATGGGTTCAGAAGATAGCATGTTTAAAATATCTTTGCTGGGATTTGGGAAAACATTTACAGAATTTGTTTCAACTTCAATGATGGATGTATTTAAAACATTATTGATAACTCCAATTCCATCCAAATCGAATCCAGACGTGTTAAATAGGGTAGGCCAAGGGTCATTTACTATATTTCCATGACTGTCGTAGCTTGCAAAGTCTGGATTAATTGAGCCTACAACGTCGATGAGGCGTACAAAACGAACCTCGTTTTTATTTAATAAAGGATGGTCGGGCAGTTCGTTTAAGTCGAAGGGCGTGCCATATTGACTGCGGTATTTTCCCGCTAAATTATTTATTTTTTCAGGATTGGTCGTGCCAAAAGAGGCAGTTTGAACATCGGTTTGAGTCAGAGATGTGGCTGGAAAACGAAAGAAGTTTTCGCCATCACTGCTCACTTCAACGAAAGCAAGTTCCAAAAAAGTATCGTTGAGTGCGTTTTCAAATACTGCAAAATCCCAGGATGGTCCATCTGCAATAGGTGGGTTAAATTCTAAAAGTGCGGTTCCTCTGTCCCCTAAACTGACCACTTGTCCGTCGGGTTTTCCGATGGCATCCGAATCCATTCCATACGAAGCAAAAACGCTTTCGTTGTAAGCAAAATTGCTATCTGCAATGGTAACATAACCTCTTTGCACTTGGCAATTGACAGCCCATGATACAAAACAGCTGCTGTCTGCGTGAATGGCCGTAGATTCAGGCTGACCCGCTGCGGGGGCAAATTGTGCATCGACACGGCTGCCGATGCACATTATTAGTAGTAAACAAACAAAATTTCGTAGCATAATTTACTGTTTTACGAAGATTAGACGATGGTTTGAAACCCCATTTTCGATTTTCAAAACATAGTTTCCATTTGGAAAATTAGAAACATTAATTTCTGTGTTTTCTGTTTTTGTCATCGTACGATAAACTAAACTTCCAAGGGAATTATAAATGCTTAGTTGTGAATCGCTTTTTAAATCTTGAATAAAAAGAATATCAGATGTTGGATTTGGAAATATTGAGACTTGTAGCTTGTTATTATTTGTAATTTGCGTATGCAAACTTGCAGGCACCGCGTTTTTGGGTTCGGAAACGGGATTGAATTCTTCGTCCCAATCTGTGTAGGAAAGTCCAAACATGCTGTTGTCTTCCAATGGATCCGAAACGCCCATATTCATCTCCCAAAGCTGATTGGTTAATGTGAAAGAGGACCAATAAAAGGGGTTTCCACCGATTCCACTTTGATCATTATAGGTAATGTCGCTGATGAAACCTCCAGGCATTGAGATGGTTAGGTGGGAATCGTCATTTGCAATATCAGCAATCATGTTTTCAAATGTAAGACTTTCGCTTTCAAATTTATATCCCCAAATATAGCATTCATCTGTGGCGTCGTCGTTAAAGTCGATGACTAAATATGCTTTTTTAGTACCGTTTCCAACCCAATAAACAACTTCATCTGTATTTGTAATAAAAGGTTTTTTGGCTCCAATTATAGCGTCTGGATGTTCCAAAGGATTGGATTCATCGCCCCATTCAGTGTATGAATAACCGAAAACCAAACTATCTGTAAGATTTTCCGAAACCCCTGAATTCATTTCCCATGCGTTGTTTTCGAAAGTAGAAGTGAGCCACCAGTTGGGGCTACCGCCAATGCCGCTGTGTGATAAATATTCGATGTCGCTAATAAAACCGCCCGAGCCTTCATAATTGAAGTTTGGGTCGGCTTGAGCAATGGCTTCCAGCATG
>JAQUHH010000285.1 GCA_028683685.1 Bacteroidales bacterium | reverse complement strand
AAAAGGATACATGCTGCAAGCAAACATAAAATCTTGCCAAACTAAAATTCCAAGACTGTCGCACAAATTATAAAACGCATCATCTTCGTAGTAGCCGCCTCCCCATACACGAATCATGTTAAAACCGGCATCCTTGGCTAGAATCAGTAGATTGCGATAGGTTTTGTCTGTAATTCGGTGACGAAATACATCGGCTGGAACCCAATTGGCTCCTTTTGAAAATATTTTTTCGCCATTTAGCTCAAAATAAAACTCGGCACCCACTTCATCTTTGGGCTGTTTTAGCTGAATTGAACGGAATCCCACTCTTTTTGTGATGGATTGTTCTGCAAATTTAGGATTTGACAAACGGAAGTTCAAATCATAATAATTAGGATGATGAATCGACCACTGTTTTATATTTTTTAGCTTTATTTCAAATTGTTGAGGTTTGTTATTGAGCAATTTTATTTTTGAAGAATACAAGGTTTCTCCATTTTCCATGTTTTCGATGGAAAAATCAAAATCCATGGGTTTGTCAAAACTACAACGAGGATAAAGTGTAGTCATCAATATGCCGTTGCCATTGGAAAATTCGGAAGAATGAACGACCACTTCATCCAGTAAAAAATGATTCCAAAAACGAATGGAAACGGGTTTATAAATGGAGGCATTTAAAATTTTTGGAGCCCAATCCCAGCCAAAATGAAATTGTGGTTTTCGGGCAAAAACTCTTAGACCTTCAGGCAAGGTAAATGGATATTTCTCGGCTTCTTTTTTTAGAATTTCTTCAATCGGATGAAAAACTAGTTTTATTTGATTGTGTGTCGTTTTTAAAAGAGCTTTTACTTCTTTCTTCCAAGGTCGAAAAGCATTGTTGCAGGACAGTATTAAAATATCATTCAAATATACATCAGCATAAGTATCAATGCCTCCGAAGCTAATTTCGGCAAATTTGTATTTTTTCAATATGGATTTATCAATATTAAAATTGACGAAATAAGTCCAAGTTTGTTTGCTCACCCAATGAGATGATTTTTCATGATCTTTTATCAAAGGATCGCTGATAATATTATGAAAAATCAAGTCGGTAAAAATGGATCCTGGAATTGTAGCACTGCGATGAAGATTGGAGTCATTGCACGAAAATGTCCAATTTTGGTCTATCAGTTTGATTTCATTTTGAGCATTGGTCTGAAATAGACTAAAAAAAAACAAGACCATTAGAGTCGAAAATTTCAAAGTATGATATAAACAATGACTTATAAAAACATTTATTCTTACCATAATCAGTATCTTAGCAGTGTTTTATAATTTGCTTTTGTGAGCATTGAGACATTTTCAAAATTTAGTTTCACCATTTATTATAGGATTTTGAAAACGAGTGAGCAAAAATGAAATTAGAATTTATATAAGAATTCCTTCTTTTATTTCATTTAAAGCAAGAGCTGCTGCCCCAATTAATCCAGTATTCTCGTTAAGTAATTTGGAAGGCAATATCTGTGTTTTTTCCTTAAAAAGTCGCAATACATATTGGTTATAATATTTCAACAATGGATCAAACAAGATGTTTCCTGCTTTTGCTAATCCGCCAGATAAAAAGATGGCTTCTGGACTCAAAACAGCGGTTAAGTTTGCCAAAGAAATAGCCAACACATCAGCCGTTATATCAAACGCTTTAAGTGCTAATTCGTCTCCTTTTTCAGCTGCTTTATATACATCTAATGAAGTGATTTTATGAAATTCCAATTCTCGAAGGGAGCTTTTATGATTTGATTTCTCCAAAAGAGATTTCAAGGTAGCAGCGATTCCAGTGGCAGAAGCATACGTTTCCAAACATCCATGTCTGCCGCATCCGCATAACCTGCGACTTTTGGAGTTAATAACAATATGTCCAAATTCGCCAGCAAAGCCATCATGTCCATACAACACTTTTCCGTCGCAAACAATTCCGCTGCCCAAGCCGGTTCCTAATGTTATCACCGCATAATGTTGCATGAATTTAGCTCCACCATACACACCTTCGCCAATGGCCGCTGCATTTGCATCGTTGGTTAATACAGCTTTTAAACCGGTAGCTTGGCTCAATTTTTCAGAAAAAGGCAATATCCCTTTCCAAGGTAAATTAGGTGCATTATCAATGGTACCTTTGTAATAATTTCCATTGGGAGTACCTATGCCTATGCCTATAAAATCTTTTTTAGTGCCAATTTTTTCAATGCAATTGTTAATCTCGGAAGCTAAAAGTGCAATGTATTCATCAAAATTTTGGCTGATATTTGTTGATATATTCTTTTGACAAAGAATTTGGCCGGCTTTATTCACAACTCCAATTTCTGTATTTGTTCCGCCAACATCAATGCCAATTACTAATTTCTTTTCCATTTTAAGAGTTCAGATTTATTTTTTTATTTGAGGATGCTTTTACTTTATAACCAGCTGCTCCATAATATAGGAGATATATGTATGCTATGAGTGGTACAATAAAAGAGTGGACAACGCCGATGATGTCTGCTAAATAGCCTTGAATTAAGGGCAACAATGCACCTCCTAAAATAGCCATGATTAGGATAGAGGAACCTTGTGCAGTAAATTTGCCAAGGTCTCTTATGGCCAAGGTAAAGATGTTTGACCACATGATAGAGTTGAATAATCCGATTGAAATGACACACCACATAATCCATGAAAAATCTAAGAATAGTGTTGCAGATAACAAAGCGATATTGGCTATAGCAAAAAGCATTAAAGCCTTGCTGGGTGATGATTTTGCCAAATAAAATAAGAATAAATTAACCAGCATAAATCCAAAATAAGGAAGGAAAGTATGGATGGGCATAGAAACCCCATTAGACATAAATCCTTCTATTCCCACAATTAAGAAAATAAAAACGAAAATGAGTCCAGAAATTAGGCTCATGGAAATCATTTTTTTCTTTTGTGAATACTTGTCGTTTAATGAAATTGCTCCCAAAAATCGGCCAATCATAGCACCTCCCCAGTAGAAAGCCAAAAATGATTTAGCGTCCATTTCGGCCATTCCCATTGTTTCTCCAAGATAATTTATAATCATGCTTCCGATGGAAACTTCTGCTCCTACGTACATGAAAATGGCAACAAAACCCAGCATCAAATGGCGATATTTAAAGATTTGAAATGCACCTTGAGTGCTTTCTTCTTGTTTTATTTCGGGCAATTTTGAAAAATAGAAGACAATGGCCAGCAATACAAATATTCCAGCAAAAATTAAATATGGTATTTGAATTCCCAACGCAGTAATTACATCTCCGCTGTCTG
>JAQUHH010000030.1 GCA_028683685.1 Bacteroidales bacterium | reverse complement strand
AGTACGCACTGATCATCATCAGAAAGATCTGCTCCCAGCGTCAGAGACTTCCAGAAGTCAATTGGCCGTTCACTACGGCGAATCAAAAATGGCCACAGATCAGCAGGCTTTGCGTGCGCCTCCCATTCGATAAGGTTGCTGAAAGATCCGAACTTATTTCTTTCGACCGAAAGTCGTGCCTGCGTCGTGTTGTTGTGCTCTGGCGAGCCAAACATGTGATCCCTCACGGTGCCGAGCCTGTACCGGATCGAGCCCCCGTCCTTCTTGAATGGAGGAGGACAATAATTTGCCCGCCATCATCTGGACAAAACTTTGATCCATCAGTATATTCTTTTCCACACTTTACACAACGAGGTATTAGTTTTTCGGGCGATACTAATTTCGCACCATCTTCACTACAGAATTTTGTTCCTGTCGGAAAAATTTTACCACATTTTGGGCAAGTCGGAGTTTCAATAATCTCCATTTCAAGATTACAACCGCAATTTTGGCAGAATTTTGTACCCAATTCAAATTCTGCATTGCATTTTGGGCATTTATACATTGTCGTCATTTTTTTTGTTAATGGCTTTATTTGCATCCATAATTCGACCAGCTATTAAATTAATTCGTTCCATTTTATTTTTTGTTTTTACGTCAATTCTTGTTTTAAGCAGTATTTTCACTCAACACTTGCAGCCAACGAGTGGATAGTCGCCTAATGGCGACTATATCACACTTAGTTTTTAGGTTTACATCTATGCTTAATGCATTGTTTTTCAGTATGTTGGTCAAGAATATTTTAAATTTAATCAAAATGTTCATTTAATTAATTATGGTAATTTTTTAACTACTTTTTATTGTATGGCAAATATAAACAAAGTTTTTATATATCTTCTAAATGTTTTTATTTTTTGATTTAAGATTTTTTGCATTCTGTGTTTTTCGTTTACCCATGTTTTTTCGTTGCTAGCGGCTGCGCACCGCTTAAAGCTCTATTTATTAGCGGTTGGTTTGTATTTTATCATTGATTTTCTTCTTTCGGTCAATAAAAATTGAGATTATTAAGCCTAATCCTATAATCACATCTATCACATTCCGAACTTGTCTGCCTAATGCAGTTTTAAAAAATGGTTGAAAAAGTAAAGCCCAAGCTCCAAAAATAAACATCTCTTTTCCCTTTCCATTTTGATGTGCTTTGTAAGCTAAAAATCCAAAGCCAACAAGACCTGCGAACCTGACAAATTGATAAAATTATTTTTTATTGTGTTTGACATTGATTCTTTTTTTAAAGTACTTATCTGCGACTATTTCCTCCATCAATCAATCCCAGTCCCATAAAAACAAAACTAATCCACCACCAAATACTGTATGCTGTCGTTGAATTCGGTGCCTTACAATATACATCATCAGCAAACCAACTTACGACCCAATTCGGAATAATAAAAATTCCGTGCCAAATTCCAGAATACCAAGTGTAAGTCTTGCCTGGGTTGATATAGCAAATCTTTGTTGATAACAAACAAAATGCTAAGAATATGCCTATGTAAAAAATGATTGTTCCTATTAAAAGTATAAAGCCAAGAGATGTTTCTTTTTCTTCAAATATTTCGATTCCTGCACCGACAGATAAAGATGAAGCAAATCCAATCGTTAAACAAGTCAGCATAATTCCTAAGAATATACCAAAACCATTTTCAGTCAGGTAGGGGTTTGTCCAATACCTATAAATTTGTGAAATGCCTAGAAGAAGGCTAATTATCAATACAGAATAAAAAGCAAACTTTTTGGTTGGTGAAATTTTAGCCGATAGCCATGTTATGCCACCTGGTAATAAAGTAAAAATGCTTAAAGTTAAACCACCGAAGAATATTAGTAAGATAACTAGCCAGGATTTACTCAAGCTCATTAAGCCAAATAGTGACAAGGGTAACAAAGTGTAAACCAACATTACAATCAAAAAAACTATTGGAATAAAAATGATGTAACGTATTGCTTTCATATTTGATTTTTAAATTCAATTTCGTAAAAACGTAGAAGTAGCGAACGATTTAAGTTCGAATGTTGTAATACTCATTTTGTTTATGAGTTAATATGTAGTGTGTTTCATAACTATTGCTTACAACCCATTCTTATACATCCAAAATCGAATGCATATGCCTAGACTAATTCCATGTTTTTTTGTCAAAAAAAAAGTTTTTGAATATTCCAGCGTATTATGCAAATATTTCACTAAACGCTGTTTGGATATACAAATTCTAAAAAAGAAGAGTTTAAATACAAACAAAGCCACTTTTCAAAAGTGGCTTTGTTTGTAAAACGTTGTCTTCCTTATGACAAAATTTTTAATTTGATTCTAGGATTTTGAGAAGTTCGTCCATTTTAGGAGTCAAAATAATGTCTGTACGTCTGTTTTTGGCTCTGGCTTCTGCTGTTTTTCCGGTGTCGATGGGATTGTGTTCGCCACGACCGGCAGCGGTTAGTCTTTTGGGACTGATTTCTCCATGCTTAAGAAGGATTCTAACCACAGAAGTCGCTCTTAACACGCTAAGATCCCAGTTATCAGTAATTTGTCCTTGTGCGGCTCTGTATGGAACGTCGTCAGTCTGACCTTCAATCATAATGGAAATATCGGCATCGTTTTCTAAAATAAAAGCAAGTTCTTTTAAAGCGGCTTCTCCTCTAGAATCAACTTGGTAACTTCCCGTTTTGAACAGCAATTTTTCGTCCATAGAAACGTAAACTTTTCCATTTTTTTGGTACACATTTAATCCATTATTTTGGAATCCTGTAAGGGCAGCCAAAACTTTTTCTCGCAAGGCGTTTACTGCAAAATCTTTATTGTCTAGAATGGATTGCAATTCATTGATTTTGTCCTCTTTCAGTTTTATCAGACGTTCTTTTTCTTCCAAATCAATCAATCGGTTGTTCATTTCTGTTTCCATCATTTTTAAATCGTCTTCTCTTTTTAATAAATCCAAACGAAGTTTGTTGAGACTTTCAAGGATTTTAGCCACTTCATCTTTATTTCCCGAGGTCAAAGATTGGGTTGATTTTAGCAAATCATCATAAGCCTCTTGAAGTTTTTGATAATTGGTATGTTGTGCACGATAATTCCGACCCAATAATAAAGTGTCTCTTTTTAGTTGTTCATGTTGCACGCTCAGTCTGTCGAGATTCGCTTTGGCTTCGGTGTAAACATTGTTTAGGTCTACATTCTCACCTTTAATAGCACTGAGTTCGCTTTCGCAAGTTTGGCGACGATTTTCAGCTTCTGAATATTTTTGTTGCGACACGCATGAAGTCAATATGGAAATTGAAATAAGGAGTCCGGCGGTTATAAAAAAACGTTTCATAGTGGTATTTTATTTATTTATTTTTTAAACATTATAATCACAAATTACGGGACAGTGGTCGGAGTGAACGGCATCGGATGCAATGGCAGAATGAATCAGTGTATCGTCGAGATGGTTTGCATGCATAATGTAATCAATTCTCCAGCCTAAATTTTTAGGGCGAGCATTGGCTCTATAGCTCCACCAGGTATATTGATGAGGTTCTGGATGAAGCATTCGGAAGGAATCACGAAAGCCGGAATCAATAAATTCCGTGAGCCATTGTCGTTCTTCGGGAAGGAAACCCGAAACTTTGGCGTTTCGTATAGGGTCGTGAATATCAATAGCTTGGTGGCAAATATTGAAGTCGCCGCAGATAATAAGATTGGGACGTATTTTTTTCAATTCGTTGATATAGCTCGTAAAAGCCTCCAACCATTCCATTTTAAAAGCAAGTCTTTCATCGCCGCTGCTTCCCGAAGGATGATAGACAGAAACGATGGACAAATCGCCGAAATCGGCACGGATAAAACGTCCTTCTCGGTCGTATAATTCCATTCCCATTCCGTACTCAACTTTGTCGGGTTTTTGTTTGGAAATAATCGCAACGCCGCTGTATCCCTTTCTTTCTGCGGAATACCAATATGTTTTGTAGCCCGCTTCTTCAAAGAAAAAATGAGGTATTTGGTCAATATTGGCTTTTATTTCCTGAACGCAAAGAACATCAATATCTTCTTCCAACATCCAGTCAACCAGTCCTTTACTCAGCGAGGAGCGAATTCCGTTTACATTGTAAGTAGCTATTCTGAGTTTCGATTTCATAATTAGAGTGTAGTTTTAAGGTATTCTAATACAAAAGTAACAAGACCCCAAAATAGAACCTCTGCTTTTTGATTATTTTAGTAACACAAACTTGTTGAAAACCCCTCTTTTGCAATTTAAATTGTGTTCTTGAAAGATTAATTACAAATTAGTAATACATTTTTTGCTTCATTTTCCATCCTTTAGGCGATGTGATGAGTTTGTCGAATTAAGCGAGGTAAAGAAAATGAAGCAGGATATTGATTTTTGCAATTTAAGTTCTATAGGGATTGAGGTAAACTTGTTAAAATAAGTTTTGAAGATTCCTTTGTTACTTACTTTTATCTGAAAGAATGTCTGTTATTAATATTTTTATTAGGTTTGTAAAAAAAACAAAAGATATGGCATATTTTGAAATAGAAGGGGGTTACGGTTTACATGGTGAAATCACCCCTCAAGGTGCGAAAAATGAAGCTTTACAAATTATTTGTGCGGTTTTGTTGACCGATCAAAAAGTGACACTTCATAATGTTCCAGACATTATAGATGTCAATAATTTGATACGATTAATTGAGAATTTAGGAGTTTTAGTTAAGTCTAAAGGAGATGGTGTTTTTGAATTTGAAGCCAAAACGGTCAATATTGATTATTTAAAAACTTCCGAATTTTTAAAATTAGCACGCAGTATTCGTGGTTCAGTAATGTTAATTGGCCCTCTATTGGCTCGGTTTGGTCGTGTTTATGCTGCCAAACCAGGAGGGGATAAAATTGGTCGTCGAAAATTAGATACGCACTTTATTGGCATGCAAAAGCTGGGTGCTTCTTTTGATTTTTGTGATGATTCTAGTGTTTTTGAGTTAAAAGCAGAAAAGCTTACCGGATGTTATATGCTTTTGGATGAAGCATCGGTTACGGGAACCGCAAATATTGTGATGGCAGCGGTGATGGCAGAAGGCACAACCACTATTTTCAACGCGGCTTGCGAACCTTATCTTTCTCAACTTTGCAAAATGTTGAACAGGATGGGGGCGAAGATTTCCGGAGTGGGTTCCAACTTATTGACGATTGAAGGAGTGACTTCTTTAAATGGTTGCGAGCATACTATGTTGCCCGACATGATTGAAATTGGTAGTTTTATCGGACTTGCAGCCATGACTCAATCGCACATTCGTATTAAAAATGTAAGTGTTGAAAATTTAGGAGTGATTCCTGATGTTTTTCGCCGATTGGGTGTTATTGTGATTGAAGAGGGCGATGATTTAATTATTCCCGAACAAAAATCATACGAAGTAGAAACATTTATGGATGGCTCCATTATGACTATTTCAGATGCTCCTTGGCCTGGATTTACTCCCGACTTAATTAGCATTATTTTAGTGACGGCTATCAATGCAAAGGGAAGTGTTTTGATTCATCAAAAAATGTTTGAAAGTCGACTTTTCTTTGTTGATAAATTGATTGATATGGGAGCCCAAATTATTCTTTGCGATCCGCACAGAGCTACTGTTATCGGACTTGATCATAAATATCCTCTTAAAGGAATTGATATGGTTTCGCCTGATATTAGAGCGGGAGTTGCTCAGCTTTTTGCAGCACTTTCCGCCAAAGGTAAAAGCAGAATTTACAACATCGAACAAATTGAAAGAGGATATCAAAATATTGATGGCAGATTGAAACAATTGGGAGCCAAGATAAAAAGATATGAATAGACTGCTTTTAATCTAGCTTTTTTTAGTAGACGAATGAAATAAGTATGAGCTTGAGATTTGAAATCAACTAATAGCGAAACAATTTTTGCACAAAAAAAATAATTGATTGATTTTCAACACTCTCCCTTAAGGGTTAAGGGTAAAAGTATTGAAAATCACGAATGAATATCAATACAAAAAACCATGCTCCATTTTCTTATATCACTTGTAAATATCATTTAATCATTATATTACATTGATTTGCTAATTTTTTATCGGACAACAGTGACAATAAATCAAAAAAAATCTTATTCCTTTTTCTTGACAAACCAATAGAAAAATAATATTTAAACATAAATCCTAAGAAAGCAAAAAAAATAAATTTTATAGTGATAAAAATTAGCCATAACTTCCACATTTTAAATTATGCGATAGAAAACATGTCTTAAAATCAAATCGTTTTCATAAACAAATTGAAGCCTTTTGTCTAACTGCAAAAAATCACTTATTTTTGAAACTGTCCAATTCCCAATTTTATTCCAATTTCGGTATAATGGATTGGTCCGTAAAGGCTTTTTAACTCTTCATTCAAACTATAACCAGCCCTCATATAACAATCCAATCTTTGGAATGCTTGAAATCCAAAATGAGCTCCGACAGAATTAAAGTTTTCGCTATGTACCCCAAAATATATCTTATTTTGCTTACTAAAACTAAAATAAGGGGTCAAGTATGAATGTGAATTATAAGCTATAAAATTATAGTTTACAGAAGGATTAAGCGACCATTTTCCATTTAATCGCAATCTTCCACCGGTAGCAAAATGAAGCGTAAATGGATTGATGCTATTATGAATATCTTTGGTAAACGCATATCTATATAGGCTTGATGTAGAAATACTTGCATAGATAGATTTATGTATAAATCGCATTCCTAAATTCAAAGATAATAATTGATTTTCCTTATTTATTAAATTTGGACTCTGTGTCCATGGATAATCGGGTCCAACCATGTCCAATTTATCAATACTAGAAGTATTAATTCCACCCCCAATAAGCAAGGTATTGTTCCGACTTAAGGTAAACTGTTTAGCAATCGACACATTAAAAAGCAAGGTATTATAATTCGTTCCACGTATTTGCTGAAAAGCAATCCCCACTCCCATTTGTTTAGATTTTATGGGGAATGAATTGGTAAGTAGAAATTCGTATGGAATATGATTTAATTCATCCAGATTTTCTGTAATAGCCGCCACATTAATGCTTGACGACAATGTATATCTGCCTTCAAAACCACTCAACGAAGCGTCATTAAGAAATTGATTATTAAGATGAACCACAATATCGCGAGCTCTTTCTAAACCAATTTGCGATATTGAAAGATAATGATCTAATGACTTTTTCAATACAGCAAAAGAATAATTGGATTTCATCCGAGCCTCTCCAAGAACAACAGCTTGGTTTTCGGGAATATAACCTGATTGTTGATAAGTGTTTTCACTGTTTTGAACAACCCCATTTACGGTAATGTTTGAATAAGAATCTTTGGTTTGCTCTTTTTTATCAATCTTTGTATTTCCAATCTCTTTTTCAACAATCTCTTTTCTAGCAATCTCTTTTCCAGCAATCTCCTTCCCTTCAATCTCCTTCCCTTCAATCTTTTCCCCTTCAATCTTTTCCCCTTCAATCTCCCTCCCAGCAATCTCTTTACCAGCAGCTTCCTTAATAGAAATGGTTGTTTGCAAATCAGCATTATTTTTTGAAACTTCCGAAAATTGCTTCTTTTCAATATTTTCCAAAATAGGCTCTTTTTGAATATTAAAATTTTCAACCGTATTTTCAAGCTGTTTATCTTCAATATCTTCTCGGTCAATCTTTGCATTTACAATCTTTTTCTCCTCAATCTGTTTTGCTGCAATCTCTTTTCCAACAATCTCTTTATCTTCAATCTTTATATTTACAATCTGTTTCTCCTCAATCTCTTTTCCAGCAATCTCCTTCCCTTCAATCTGCTTTCCAACAATCTCTTTACTTACAATCTCTTTATCTTCAATCTTGATATTTCCAATCTGTTTGTTTACAATCTCTTTATCCTCAATCTTGATATTTCCAATCTGTTTGTTTACAATCTCTTTATCCTCAATCTTGATATTTACAATCTCATTACTATCTTTCACAGACAATCGTTCTCCACTCCTGTTTATGGAATAAAAAACGGCACTTGAAACAAATAAAAGCAAGAAAACAGAAAAAAGAATTTTAGTCAACAAAGAGAAACCTGCACTTGCAGATTTTTGTTTTTGCAAAACACCATTCCAATCACTTGGGTCATATTCAAATGGGAATTGTTCAATTTTTTGTTTTAAAATTTTATCGAAATTATCCATTTGAAACCTCCTCCATCTTATAAAGTTTGGCTATTTTAGATTTCATTAATGTTCGGGCATTATTGACGTGCCACATTGAAGTTCCCTCTTTTATATTAAGTTTTTGAGCAATTTCGGCATGTGAAAATCCATCAAAAATAAAAAGATTAAAAACAGTTTTACTCATTGTGGGCAAAGAATTAAGGAGATTCATCAACTCCTTTGCTGACATCATTTCAACCGCATCATTGGTATTGGAAGAATGCAATTGAACATCTTGAACATCATCAATAGAAACCGTAATATGTTTTCGATTTTTGCGAATATAATCAATGGAAGAATGGACCATAATTTTTTTCATCCACCCCTCAAAAGATCCTTCAAAATTAAATGTTTTTAGACTTTGCAGAATACGAATAAAGCCATCCTGAAGCATATCTTTGGCTTCGGCTTGACCATCGGCATATCTAAAACAAATATTCATCATCGTACTATAGTAATATTTAAACAAAGTTTCTTGAGCTTCCACTTTGCCACGAATGGCTTGCGAAATTATTTCATCAAGATTTAACTTTGCTTCATTTTTCATTGATATTGGTATTTCTATAGACGTATAATGATGTGTGAATCTTTGGTGCGAAAATACACTTTTTGAAAATTAATGTCATATTAATCCACTATTAAACGATAATTTAACATTTATTGTTGCATTAAAGTGCTGATTTTTAAATACAAAATGACTTCAAATAAAGCAAACAATCGAGATTCATTACAAGGTTCTAAAATAACTTTTTTATAAAGAAATTTATGTTCCTGTTTTTTGAAATTCTAATTCCGAAAGAATGACAAGATTATAAAAAAAGAACATCAATCAAACAAAATATAAGCATCTAAAGGGTAAAATAATTATTACAAGTTGGTTTTTACAAGTTACGAAAGCAAGGAAACATTTATTTTCGGTTCTTTCCGTCCCGAAGGAAAAACAGCGAGAGTGTGAGATGTTACAATCGTGGACGGGTGACCATGTAACCATGTGCCTGACGGTGGCATAATTGCTGACGCCTGAATAAAATCCCAAATAGAACACCGATGACGAGATCAGCGAGAATGTGAGCGTGAGAGTAAAGATTTCTAAGCATAAAATAATGAAGAATAAAAAATCAAAGATTTTTACACTTTTCAACTTTCACCTTTCAATTTTTAACTTTCAAATATAGATCATGATGTTTTTCAATTTTATTCCACAAATGAATTCTATCTATACCGCCAACATTATGTTCGTGACTTGGATAAACAAAATAGTCGATTAATTTTCCCTCTTCAATACATTTTTCCACGAATGACAAACTATGTTGCCAAACCACCACAGGATCCATACCACCTTGAAAAATTAAAATATTTCCTTCAAGGTCTTTTACATAATTCAAAAGAGACGCTTTTTCGTAGCCATCCATATTTTCGTCAGGGCGATCCATATATCTTTCGCCATACATCACTTCGTACCATTTCCAATCAACAACGGGACCACCACACGTTGTTGAAACAAAAACTCCGGGATTTCTCAAGGTCAAGGATAAAGTCAAGAATCCGCCATAACTCCATCCATCAAGACCAATTCTATCCGAATCTACAAAATCTAAACTTTTCAAATATTCAACACCCATCATTTGATCTTCCACTTCCAAATCACCTACATGACGATGGATGCAACTTTCAAAATCAAAGCCACGATTGGATGTACCTCTATTGTCAAGGGTAAAAATAACATACCCTTTTTGAGCCATGTATTGCAAAAAATAACCTGCCCCATTCCAGCTATTTTTCACCAACTGAGAATGAGGTCCACCATAAGCATAAACCAAAACTGGATATTTTTTGGTTGCATCAAAATCAACCGGTTTTACCATTCGACAATATAAATCTTGATTTTCTTTATTTTTGATGGTAAAAATGCTTGTTTCGCCCATTTTGCAATCAGCAAAAGGATTCTTACTGGTCAAAATATCTCGAACTTTAGTTCCATTACTCAAACGAAGTTCATACTTATTAGGAACATCTGTACTGTTGTACTGGTCGATAAAATACTTATAATCGGGCGAGAAATAAGCCGTGTGTTGTCCAGGTTCAGAACTTAATTTGGTAATATTTCCTGTTTTAAATTCGTATGAAAACACATGATTTTCAATATAATTATCTTTGTTGGCCATAAAATACATAAATTTATCTTTTGGATCTGTGCCTATTAATTCAGTCACCACCCATTGACCATCCGTCAATTGTTTAATCATCTTTCCATAACGGTCAAAAAGATATAAATGGTTCCAGCCATCCCGTTGGCTTTGCCACAAATATTGATTGGCATTGTTGTTTAGAAAAACCATGGGATTTTGAGGTTCCACATAACGAGGATTTTGTTCTTGATAAATCGTTTTTACAAAAACACCCGTTAGTGCATCATATTGATTTAACTTCATGCGGTTTTGAAGTCTATCTACCACTGCAATGTAAATGGAAAGCTCGTCGACTCCCCACGCAATATTGGTCAAAAACTGATCTTTGGGTTCACCCGTTTGCATATAAATAATTTTCCCCGTTTCGTTATTGTAAATTCCCAAGGTCACATGGTGACTTTCCATACCTGCCATCGGGTATTTTTCAAATTGGGCTGCAGAAACTCGTTTAGAAATATCTACAATTGGATAATCGGTTACCATGGATTGATCCATTCTATAAAAAGCCAAATAATTTCCTTTGGGCGACCAAAAAGTACCTTTATTAATTCCAAATTCACTTCGGTGCACTTCGGTTCCGTACTTTATTTCATGTCCTCCATCTTCAGAAACCTGAAAATTGTTTTTATTTTCGGAAACATACAAATTATCTTTGTAAACATAAGCAATTTTAGCTCCATCGGGCGACACATCCATGTTTTCGGCTTCGGGGTAAGTTTGCGTAATAACCAATGATTTCCCAGATTTAAAATTATACGAAACTAAAAAGTCACCAACATGAAAACGGATGTTATTTTCATCTTTCCAAGAATATTGGGGAAAACGTTTCAAAGGCTCTTTGCTAATGCTTTTCAAAGACTCATTCAGCTTGCTAAGAGTAAGCAAAGTATCAACTTTATTTTTTCGAGCATCCGTAGAAACGATCGCGTTTTTTGCCACAAAAGTATACGTTTTGTTATTTCTCCATTGAACTTGCTGAAGACTTTGAGGGGAGTATTTTCCGGTAAAAATATCTGGCAAATGAATGCTTTCATTTTGACCAAAAACATAAGCACTTATAAAGACAAGAGCTAATAAAATCGATTTTTTAAGGATATTCATAATGGATGTTTTTTGATGCTTTATTACTATTTATTAATTGCATTTTCAACTTTCATCGCCAAACATTTTTCAATAATGCTTGGATTTTCTTCAACAGCCGTGCCCATCACCACTACATTGGCACCTGCTATAAAGGCATCGGCAAAATCTTCTGGTGTTCTAATTCCACCACCAACAATAATTGGAATATCGATGCATTGATTTACTTTTTTAATAATCTCCAAGCGAATGCTATTTTTCGCACCGCTGCCGGCTTCAAGATAAATGGCTTTCATCCCCAATTGCTCGCCAGCGAGGGCAGTAGCTGTAATAATATCTGATTTGGACGCTGGAATCGGCATGGTATTGCTCATGTATTCGACACTGCTGACATTTCCACCGTCAATTAAAATATAACCAGTAGGGATAATTTCAATATTTGCTCTTTTTATGGCAGACGAAGCCAAAACATGATGTCCGATTAAAAACTCTGGATTTCGACCCGAAATAAGCGATAACAATAGGATTCCATCTGCTTTTGAACTCACTTGCAACATATTGCCAGGAAAAATATAAACAGGAATGGGTGTGTTTTCTTTTAAAAAACAAATTGTTTTCTCAAAACGATCTTCTTGAAGCAAACTGCCACCTACCAGAAAAAAATCAACTCCAATTTGCGTATATTTGATTAATTCGTTAAGGTAAGCCTCATCCGCTTTATCCGGATCTACCAATATGGCAAATTGGTTTTTAGTATGCAGATTGATTTTTTTCATAAATCACAATTGATGCTTGCAAATATAGGGTTTTATTTGACAAATACCTCCCAACAAGATAAGTGATGTATAAAAATAAAAGCAAAAACCATCCTAAAAACAATTCATTAAAAAAATTGATCTTATCCTTATAAATTTCAGATATTATTTCAAAATAGCCATAATTAAATGATAATCAGATTATTAACACTACGAAATTTTTCGTATTGAAAAATTTCGTAGTGTTTGAATTTTATTAAATTGTCCAAAAAAACGCAATTTAAAAATTAGTAGCATCCAAAAAATAGAATAGAAATTAAATATCATAAACAAAACTAGGTATCTCAAAAACAAATCAATATTCTGCTTCATTCAGAAATAAAAAATACACTCTTTTCCGAATTCTAAGCTTTCATACAATTTCCTCAAAAGAATATCTTAATTTAGTGTTATATTAATTAATATTGTATATTTGGGGGGAAATAAGCGGTGTGGATTATTAGCATAAAAATGTTTTATTCATAAAGAGAAGGAAATCTATCGCTTGAAAATATTAATTACAAAAAACACTAATAAAATGACACTTAAAGAGGCAGTACTGCAAAGTCTTGAAGAAATTGGTGAAATGACAAATTATTCAGCAGTTTGTGAACATATTATTTCCCAAAAATATTATGATTTTAAGAAAGCAAAAACACCATCAGCTACAATTTCAGCAGTACTTGGTGATTTTATTAGAAATGGTGATTCTAGAGTTAGAAGAATTAAAGAGTCAAGCGGTACTTTTTTGTATTATTTAGCAAGGAATGAAGAAAATCTAGATATTGAAAGTGCTATAATACCTGAAAAAACGAAGATTCGAAAAACAGAAAAAAAAGAAATTTATGACGAAAGAGATTTGCATAAACTTCTAAGCAGTTACCTTAAAACAAGTGACATTTATTCAAAAACGATTTTTCACGAACAATCAAACAGAACGGATGAACACCAAAAATGGATTCACCCTGATATGGTTGGAATTAAATTTTTAAAATTACAAACAAATATAAGTCAGACATTTTTAAAAGCAATAAATCGAATAGACACCTTTAAAATTAGTTCATACGAACTAAAAAAAGAAATCAATACTGACTATGAATTAAAAAAATCATTTTTTCAGGCTGTTTCAAATTCAAGCTGGGCTAATTATGGGTTTTTAGTTGCTTTTGAAATTAATGACAATTTAAACGATGAAATGGAAAGACTAAATCAATCATTTGGGATTGGAATAATTAAATTAAAAGCAAACCCATATGAAAGTAAAGTTTTATTTCAACCAAAATACAAGAGTCTTGATTTTAAAACAATTGACAAGTTATGCAAGATTAATAAAGAGTTTGAAAAGTTCATTGAACAGGTTGAAAAACTAATGACAGCATCTGACAAATACGCAACTTCGACTGAAAAAGAACTTGATGAATTTTGCGATAAATATTTTTCCAATGATACAGAAGTTGAAAATTTCTGTATAGAAAAAAACATACCGAGAGGAAATAACTAATATCAATTTATGATTAAAAACATAACGCTTGGTGCAAATTACATATATT
>JAQUHH010000284.1 GCA_028683685.1 Bacteroidales bacterium | reverse complement strand
AACCCACTTCAAATTTAACAATCTTAAATAACTTCATTCATAATTTTGCTGGATGTGCTTCTCAATTTTTTAACGCCAAGCCGCTATTTAGAATTACTATAAATTACAAGTGTTGATAAATATTTTTCACAAAAATTAAGATTTATAAAAAAACAGTTCTTTTAAGTTTTAGATTGTAGTTTACGTAAAATTTTAATTATGGTTTCGTTTTTCACTTACAAATTGACATTCAGATGGTGAGGCACTAAAAATAAGCTCTTAATGAAATACTGCCAGTATGAATCATTTTGGAAGTTTCGGAAAGTCGACCTTCATAATTGGCATTTAGCTGTAAATTTTGTCCAATATTGGTTTGAATATTCAAGGACGTTAGAAAATTCATTCCATCGGATAATCCATCCATCATTTCAAAAGCAATCGACTGATTTTGATTTCCATTGAATACATTTTTAACAAAGGAAACTTTCCAATTCAAAACCCCTTTATTCGTCACATTATACGTTATTTCAGACGAAATTAAAGTAAAAAAAAGTTGCTCAGATTCGCTTACTTGATTCTCTTTTTCGGCATACTTATAGGTTAAAATCCATCGGAAATTTGTGGAAAATAAAAAATTTGCAGACTCCTCCACCGACAGATGTTTAATCTTATTATTTCGACTGGCAAATTGATCGGATTGATATTGCTTTTCACCAAATCCAAAATCGGTTCGAGAGGTGAGTTTTTTGAACAAAACCAACCTAAAAATATTGTTGATATTTTCAAATTTTCGATTTTCAAAACCACCCGTTAAAAACATCTTACTCGTTCCGTTGGCATACACAAACTCATGACTCCAAATAGGACTTTTTTGATTAATGATAAAGCTGTTTCTAAGATTTTGATTGATCGACACTAAATCTGAATCAGAGACATTAAATGCCAAGGGATTATAAGCTTGAAAAGCATTGTTTTGCAGTTTTTTATCCGACCTGAAATTAAATTGATTTGAAAACCGAGCCAAAAAACCTTTAAAGTTTTTTTGTTTATGCCAATTTAACGGAGCAGCTAATTGAATATTTTGGTTAAAACGACTGTTGTATGTTTTAATATAATCGTTGGTAAGTCGCCATAATTTGATGTATTCTCCTTCATCGGCAAACACTGATTGTTCAAACTCATCCAACTCCTCAATTCCATTTTCATTGTAATCTTTCCACGTATAATTACCGGTTCCTTTTGCCACTTTTAGATAATAAAAATCTCTTCTTTGCTCCTGTCCGCCCGAAGTTTCGTAAAAAGTATTTAAACGCAAAATTTTGTTCAAAACAGTACCCGAATAATCCAAGGTTGATCCCAAATTGGTTTCAGATTTTCCAAAAATTGTATCTCGAAAAACCCGGTCGCTGTAAACAATTGAAGTATTTAAATTATGATTTTCACTTTTGAGCGTTACAAAGTTCAAACCCAACATGTCTGTTTTGGATTCTGACCTCAAATCCAATCCGTCAGGAATTTTATCAGAGCGAGTCAAGTAATACAATTTGTATTCAATTTTCGAAGAATCGCGTTGCGAAATATACCACTCTATTTGCGTAAAACCGTTGCTGTTTGCGTTTACACTATCGGTTTGGTTATTTCTTTGCAAATTCTCTTCCAAACTCAAGTTTACACCCACTTTCAAAAAGCTTAAATCATATTCAATTCCTGATTTATGATGCAATAAAGTATTATTTATAGAATCCCTTTGAGCCGTTAAATAAAATCCCTCGTTTGAAATAAGAAATCTTTTTGTTTTGGACAAATGCGTCCATTGATTTTGCAAACCATGATACACATCTTGGAACAACAAATTTTGAATTCCCCATGATAACTGATGATTTTTATTTTGTAGCGATAATTTTAATCGACCCGAATGCTGCGTATTGTTGATGTTCTTTTCAGAAAGTCCAAAATTCCGCATAAATTCCACAGGTCGAAAAGATTCAATCTCATTGAAGTTTTTAGAAATATATTCATAGGCTACATCGCCTTTAAATGTCCAAATATTTGTAGTGTCTTTGGGTTTAATTTTTTGAATAAAATTATACTCAACCAAGCCAGCAAATCCATGATTGTCCTGACTGTCCATTTTAGAAAAAGTATTCTTATCTAGGGAGCTATAAGCTATTTCCGTTTTTAATTGAGAATGATTTCCAATTTGAAGAACATTTCCGGCGTTGAGCATTTGGGTTTGTTTGGGCGGATTAAGTGCCATTACGGGCTCATATTCGCCTTGCGGAATTCCATTAAGCGGTGCTATCCAACGAAAAACTCTGCCATTGGCAAGATTGGACTCTAAAACATAATTCCCTTTTCCGGCACCTAAATGCGAAAACCCAATGCGATAAAATGCACTGTCGGGATGGGTTGAGTGTACATAAACTGAATCATAAAAAAAGCCATTTACCAAGGTGTCCACTCTTTTATATCGAATTTCGTGGGTCGAAAAAGCCAAGGAATCTACATTTCTGTAAAAAGCATTTTCTACTTCATCACCCATGCTCGATAAAAAAAGCTTCTGATCATCACTCAATTGAGGCTGAATAGATTGGTTTTTCAAATCTTTTTCTACATAATATGAAACGAAGCTGTGATTTTTTTTGGTTTTATATTCAATTTGACTGTATGAAAAAGTACGAGAATAATTTTTATCCGAATACTCAAATTCCACCACAATTCTTTTTTCTTTGGTAATAATTGTTTTCGGCGTAAAACTGATTTCTCCTAAATTATAATCAATGGTGTAATCATTCAAATCGCCACGCACTTTCAAAACGCCATCGATATACACTTTTTCAGATCCGGCTAAAACCAGAATAAAAGGTTCGTTGTTTTCACCCAGCAATTTATAAGGCCCTTGATTCCCATCCGAGGGTTTTATTTCTTGCCGAATATATTTCCCTTTGGAAACAGAAATGGCTGTTTTTAATCTCAAATTTGAAGAATCTTTTAAAGCTTGAGTATGCTCAATCGACCCACCCAAAAGCTTTTTATTAAATCTCAAAAAATGGTTGGGTTCGTTTTTCAGTTCAAAGTCACCCGCCGTAATTTGGGTAGAAGCACTGTATAACTGAATGTAAACTTGATCAAAATCTTGCAATTGTTGCGTGTGACCATCGGGTTGCAAAGGAATATTGCGGTCGGTAATGGCCGCTTTTATGCTAAAAGTCTCGTTCAGCTTTCCATTTAATTGAAGATTCATGTCCGAGTTTACAATCACATTCTGATTATTTCCAGCTGAAATCCCTCTCGAAATACTTCCACTTCTATTTAAGTCGG
>JAQUHH010000029.1:9531-14042 GCA_028683685.1 Bacteroidales bacterium | reverse complement strand
GAAACAACCTTCACACTACCAACAGCGGTTACAGTCTGAAGATATTGCAAGTATGAATAAATGGTTTGTTCTTCTTTTTGATAAGTGAAATTAACTACAACATTGTGGCTTTCAAACAAATCTAATATTTTATACATATTATCAACACCAGGTGACTTCACTAATTGATTCATCAATGCCTCGACTTCTTTTGCACTGGGGCATTTTGCAACAATAACACATGGCTGTAGAACAAAAGGATTCATATTATAAGACACAATATCCCCATTTTTTTTCTTAATAAAAATATTCAAACTATGCTCCTTACCATCGCATGGGATAATAGTAGAATTTTTAGTTTGCCATGGACCTTTATCGCCACTAAATGAATATTGTACATCTTTACAATTAATTGGACTTGTTGTTACTGTAATTACAATTTGATTGTTATTAATTACGTTATTCACACTTTGGATAGTTACGTCATCGCATGTTACGGTTTTATCAACATCTTCACACCCACCCTGCCATGCAATCGGATTGGTAAATTTATAAACAAAGTTTGCACTCGAATTATCTGCCATTTTCACCTTAACATAAAACTGTCCAGAAAAAGGTTGAAAAAACTCATTGCTTCCTTGCCAAGTATTTCCATTATCAAGCGAATACCTAAAATCTGAAATACTATAATTGCTTCCACTTGGGCTTTTTACAAAAATCTCAATTTTACATTCTTGCATATTTGGTACTACATGTACTTCATATTTTTTTGGACATCCTACTATCCCTAAAATAATAAGCAAACCAAGAACACCAACAGAGGAGTAAAAAAAAGTTTTATTCTTTTTCCACTCTTTAAAAAATTCCAAAATCACTTCAAATAAATTTCGTTTATTTAAAACAATATTGCTACTCTGGCACTGCGGGCAGTTCAAAGCATCAAATTCATCCAATACAAAATTATTTCCACAATCTAAACATTTGTACTTTTTCATATTTTTTTTTGTTTATTTTTTCATTTAAAAACTTATTGAATACCCCAGTTGTAACATCACATTATTCATTTCATATTCTTTTTGAAAAGAGCTCAAGCTATATAGTTCACTTGCATTTCTGCTTATATATTTTTTATCATTACTCTCAACCATGCCAGAAGTATTTGTTTGTGCGATGATGGCAAATGAAATCATTGAATTATTATTAATTTTACGTTGAAATTCAACAAAAAGTGACGTTAAAAAAAGGTTATTTTTGGCGTAAAATTCATTATCCATCTCCAATTGATATTTACCAAAATCATAATATCCATTTTGATCAATCGTCAAATTAAAGAATTGAGAATAATATCCCTTATATTCTGCATTTGTTTGCAAACTTGAATTTGCTTTTAAATTAAACATCATGCTTTGTTCCAAGCCAATGGCAATAGTAAAATGAGAAAATGGAAAAATTCTGGTAATGGACAATGGTACACTTATGTAACCCAAAGAGGTTTCTTCTTTAAATTCCTTAATCTGAATTAATCTCAAATAAGCATCTTTGTCACTATCTATTTCATTATAAGAATATTGAATATCTTCAACAAATGAATTCAGCGAGAATGATTTATAGGAAACTCCTGTTTTAATCATAAATCCAGTAAATTTATTATTATTAAAAATCCTATAACCTACCTTAAAACCAAAATCACTTGCTTTTTCATTTTTTACATTTATCATTGATGACGAATATGGATTTGCAACAGAATAATCTTTTGACCCAACCTGAGTTGAGGCGTAAAATTCTGTTTGCCAATACAATGGTTTAAACAAAACATCCACTGTCAGAATTGAAGTGCATGTATCTTGAACAGAAGATTTTTTCTCAAAATCCTCGTAATTTCTAAAAACGTAAGATTGAGGAAACACATCATCAAAACTTTTTATACTATACGACTTTTCGGTATCCAACACTTCAATTTTGACAAATCCCTTGTTGTCTGATTTGTACAATTGGTTATTGATTAACATGTTAAAATTTGTATTTTCTGTTCGACCATTGTGCGTTCTAAAATAAATAAAGCGCCCCCTAGGGTATAGAAAACTTATTTTTTGAATCAAAAAATTTGAAACACTATCATTTACATATTCAAAATTTATATCCAAAACTAAATTCATAGAGTCCTTATAACTTATATGACAATTTTTAGTTGTACATTCTACATGCTTTTTCACAAAAGCCTTAATAGCATGCTGGTTATTAATATTACTCGGAAATGCAATTGAATCAATATCAATACTTACAAGTACTTGATTAAAATATTTTTTTAAATTTGAAATATAATGTTGAGGTGTCAACATTTGATCCATTTTATTGTCAGGAATAATATCATTAACATGAAGGGGATTGCTTTTTTCAAATAATGAAATAAAATTATTTGCATCATCCCTATTGCTAAAGCGAGAAAATTTTTCATAATCCTCTATCAAACCTATCGTCCTATAACTTATCATTCTCAATGCAGGAATGGAATATGTATTTTGGGACCACGAAGTCGTAATCACTAAAAACATCATTATTAAAATGCTTATTGTTTTTTTCATTTTATGATGATTATTTTTTGGTCAAAACTAAAACTATCATTTTGAATTTTAATAAGGTAAACTCCATTTTCAAATCTTTCATCAATAATTATCGAATCTCCCGATTGAAAATTGTTTAATGTGTAAACAACACGACCACGCATGTCAAAAACAATCAACTCACTGAGCAAAAACATTGAATTACTGAAGCTTATATAAAGAATATCACTCACAGGATTGGGGTATGTCTTGAAAAAAAACTGATTGGAAATTTCATCAACGGAAATTGATAATGGTGGATTGTTAAAATACGACCTTGTTTCACAACTTAGTTTATTATCATAAACGAACCACGTATCAACCCAATAATAGTATTGGATAGTATCAAAACCATGAGGCAACATCACATATCTATTGTTTGAATTTGAAATTACAAATTCATTCATGTCTGATTTCTGAGTATAACCCCATTGATAATTAATTCCAGTCGTCGAATCAGAACATATTAAAATATTAGTATTTGACTTCCTTATTATTGCAGATTTATCAGGTGCCATATTATTTGAAATTGTTATAGGATATTTCATAACATTAATACAGGAAGTTATAAAATTTCTCTGCTCCATAAAAATTGTATCAACTCCACTGTAACTGGGAGCATTTCCAACAATTTGATTTGTTGTTTCTCCACCAATTATTTCAAAATTGTTCGAATACCAAAAATAATTAATGTTATTATCCAATGGTGTAAAATTGAAAACTACATCTTTTTGATTTCTACACAACACTGATGTGCCATTTATGGCAACAGTATCCGGTAATGGATTTACATGAATGTATATTACATTTGAGGTATCTATACCACAATTTGAGCCTGATGAAATAACCAATCTATAATAATTTGATTCTCGCAAGTTTAATATATTTAAATTAATATCATTAGCTCCAGAAATCGACTGCCAATTATTTGTATTTGCAGATGATACCCATTGATATTGATATGTCTCGTCGCCGCCAGTGGGATTAGTAATCAATAATAATGTATTTGGTGAATCATTCCAACAAATTGTATCGTTGTTACCAATTGTACCCACCACAAATGGATCATAAACTCTCTTTTTAACAACATTTGTAGTATCTGAACCACAAGCCTTTTCTGAATAAACAACCAGTTTATAGTATCGAGTTGAATTAAGAGTGCCTGGGCTATAGGTATTTAATTCAGCACCATTTATATTAGAAAAAACTATCGAATCCGATGACACTTGCCATTGATATGAATAAATATCACCACCCCCATTTGGACTATTCAAAAAATTAATTTCTTGAGCAACTGTCTCGTAACAAATATTTTGGCTACTTCCAATTATACCAGAATTGATTGGTGTAAAAACATGAATATATATTGAATCCGAATTAACAGTACCACAACCAAAAGTTGAGGATGCACAAATTCTAAAATATGCAGAATGGCTCATGGTGGCATGTTGATAGGTTTCACCAGTTCCTCCATTAATACTGTTCCAAACCAACCCATTATTTGAAATTTGCCAATAATATTCAAATACTCCATCAGCACCAGTTGCGACATCCGTTACTTCAAACATATCTGGCATAGTATCATAGCAGATACTATCTGAAGCTCCAATAATTGCTTTTGATATATTTGGAAAGACATGGATATATTGACTATTTGTATAATCTACACCACAATTTGAAACTACTTTTACTCGAAAATGTTTTGACGAGGTCAAATTAGTTGGTGTGTGATTTGGTGAAACATTTGGGATATTAGTCCAATTTATATTATCGTCCGATTCCATCCATTGATAATCATACGAAAAATTACCACCTGAGGGTGCTTGATTAAAAACAATATTATTGGCTGTGCCATTATAACAAATGGTATCATTCCCCACAATACTTCCCTGATTAAAAGGGGCATAAACATTTATTTTAACAATATTTGTT
>JAQUHH010000029.1:0-9431 GCA_028683685.1 Bacteroidales bacterium | reverse complement strand
TAGAATAACAAATAGATTGATTATCGCCAATTATTGGTTTTGAAATATTATCCCATACTTTTATAAAAACTGAGTTTGTATAACCTTCACCACAATTTGAAACTACTTTTACCCTAAAATACTTTGATGAGGTTAAATTAGTTGGCGTGTGATTTGGTGAAACATTTGGGATATTAGTCCAATTTATATTATCGTCCGATTCCATCCATTGATAATCATACGAAAGATTACCACCTGAGGGTGCTTGATTAAAAACAATATTATTGGCTGTGCCATTATAACAAATGGTATCATTCCCCACAATACTTCCCTGATTAAAAGGGGCATAAACATTTATTTTAACAATATTTGTTGTATCACTGCTACATCCCAATTGAGAAATTACTTTCAAACGATAAAAATGCATTTGTGTTAAATCGCCACTTGTCAAGCTGTTTGATATTGAATCTGTTATATCAACAAAATTTAATGAATCTATTGAAAATTGCCATTGATAATTATACATGTTTCCACCACCTGAAGGTGATGTCAAAAAACTAATAATCTCTGATGATGTATTGAAACAAATGTCTTGTGAGTTGCCAATAATGCCTGCTTGTATTTTAGGATAAACCAATACAAAAACTGAGTCTGATGCAATATTTCCACAGCTAAATTCTGAACTTGCCATTACCCTATAATAAGTTGAATTTATTAATGGTTCAGACAAATAATGCAATTGATTTTCTCCAACAATGTCTTCCCAACTTATGCCATTTGATGATTTTTGCCATTGATAGCTAAACATGTCATTTCCGCCACTCGCATTTTGATTTACTTTTATTGTATCTGCAATGCTAGAATAACAAATAGATTGATTATCGCCAATTATTGGTTTTGAAATATTATCCCATACTTTTATAAAAACTGAGTTTGTATAACCTTCACCACAATTTGAAACTACTTTTACCCTAAAATACTTTGAACTCTCTAAATTTGTAGGAGTATAAGAATCTATATAATTGGAAATATTTGCCCAATTTAAATTATCATCCGATTCCATCCATTGATAATCATACGAAAGATTACCACCTGAGGGTGCTTGATTAAAAACAATATTATTGGCTGTGCCATTATAACAAATGGTATCATTTCCTATTATATTCCCTTGATTAAACTCGGAAAATATTGAAATTTGAATAACATTACTTGTATCCATCCAAGAATTGTCATCATTTGTATCATAAATGCATCTGTACTTTCTTCCATTAAAAGATAAATTCAAATTATTTAAAAACAAAGTATCTCCATTTGTGATTTCGTAAAACACATTACTAAGAATGTTATTCCAACCAGTTTCAATACTATCTTGCCAAACAATACTTTTAAGTATATCAACATTTTGAACAACAAGAAACGTATTTCCGCCATTACAAATAGCATCATCCATATCAGGTATAAATATTTGAGCATTTGAAGTGAATAAAAAAAATACAAAAAGTATTGTTAAATATTTCTTCACGCAAGAAGTAGAGTTTTCAAAAATCATATCATTTAAATTATTTAACGCAAATATATTTAAAAAAACTAAATGAAAATTAATTTTATTTAAAAAATCAATGCTTTTTCTCTTCTCCCTCCCAAACTCCAGTCATTTTCCATATTTCATAATAATGAATCCACTCAAAAACCCATGGAATTATATATTCCGAAATTAGAGTTGTATCTTTCCATTTAATATCGGGTGGATAAAACAAGCACAAACTACCATCTGAATAAACATGATTGAAATCACTTTTAATAATTTCTGGCCTTCTAATAAAAACTTTAGGATAGTTTCCACTTTCAAATAAAATTTCAAATTGGTATTCATCACAATACTCAGGCTTTATCTTTCCTGCAATTTTTAATGTATTAATATTCAAACTACATTTTAAAAAGTCAAAACTTAGCTCGATATAATGTTTTTGACGATATGCCAATGCATAAGAATTTGACAAACAACTAGGAACATTAAAAAATATACTACCTCCATAAAACCTATGTGGTTTTGAAACTACTCCACCATTTGTATTATCAATAATGCCACGTTTATTTATGGAATGTGTATTTTGAACAACATTTGAAACAGTTTCTCTAATTTTTGGCAAAACTACTCTTTCTTTAACAGCTTCATAAACCACAGTATCCCTATCACTAAGCTCATGCTTTATCCTATCAATTTTAACAAAACTATCAACATCTTCAATTCTACCATATATCTTATAGTTACTCTTCAAATCTTCATTAAACTTACTAATCAACTTATTTACAGTTTCTTTCGGATCTATAACATCTGTAAAAAAACCAGAACTATTAGACCACCAACTTTGAAAATTTGTAATAACACTAGCATTTTCTGTATGACTCAATTCATTAAACAACTCAAAATTAGTATTTGCATTGGGTGTAAAATTATAAGAACCTGAATAAACCTTAGAATCATCAATTATCAAACATTTTGTATGCAAAAATCTTCCAGCGATAGGCTTTTCTGACCCAATTTTCCTAACCTTACCTCCTGAATCTATTAACTCTTGAATTTTCTCATACTTGAACAAATTTAATTCATCTGCAGAAAGTAAAACTTGAACATTAATCTCCTTAGATCTTCTGATTAGTTGATTTAAAAGAACTTCATCTGTAAACCAAGATACTGATACATTAATAGATCTGGATGCAGAATTAAAAAGTTCACTGATTTTATTTTGTATATTATTCATGGCTAAAAAAATTTAAATTAAACAATAAAGGGTTGATTTATTTATATAACACTTATCTTTTAGGAACATATACTTTATTCCCATTATCATTATAGTAATATTGTCCTCCTTTTGGTCCTTCGTATATTGTTTTACCACTTCCATAATTGTAAGCATCAGGGGTATAATCTTTTGCCTTTGAACCAGTTGAGCCCGTGTACGGATTATAATTGTCTTTCGATGAAAAGTTATCCCAATTGGTATTATTGTTTGTAGTTTTATAATGTGATTCAACATAAGTTCCATTATTGTTCGTATATCCACTTTGATACCTAACATTATTATTGGTATATGTTGTTGTGGTGGTAGTGGAATAGGAATTTCCATAAGTTTGCTTATTTGAACTATATCGCATATCTGGAGTACCATCCTTTTTAGTTTGTGCTAGTATTAATGTAATACTACCAAATAATAAAACCAAAAGTAGAATTACCTTTTTTGTGTAATCATGAAATTGATTTATAGCTTCAAAATGAGAATTAAGT
Organism: Bacteroidales bacterium; assembly: GCA_028683685.1. Taxonomy (GTDB): domain Bacteria; phylum Bacteroidota; class Bacteroidia; order Bacteroidales; family WCHB1-69; genus JAQUGA01. The sequence continues at coordinate 6,166 of JAQUHH010000029.1, read as the reverse complement.
GTGCTGGTATTGCTTTTTGAATGTGTTCCTTTTGAACTTAAAAAAATGTGATTGTTTTTCATGGTGTTTTGTTTTAAATTTTATAAAACAAAAGTACATTACCATTTCCCTGTTTTGTATTTTCTGCAATATTGCAGAAGTCTTTGCAATATTGCAAAGCATACTAACTGCAAGATTATCAGAAATATACAATTATTGAATTCCTATTTATTCAAAATCCCTATGGGAAATAAATAAATAAACAATTAAATTGCAGGTTGAATAAAAATCAATTCTTGTTTTAATGGGATTAGTTTAGGCTCATTTTTACCACCCATAATTTTATATTGAGCTTCGAGTTTCTCGCATGGGATAATACCTTTCAACGTCTTATTTATTCTACACGAATTTTCATTAAAACGTAATCCCAATGGATGTGTTAATCCATCAATTCTTTCTACTACATTTTGATGAGCATTAGGCATATTCCTATAAATATAACTCAACAATTCCCAATTTTCTTTATTCTGCAATTCTGTAATCAAACATCCATTCGGCTTTTTTAGAAAAAAAACATACAATGCTTTAGCTATTGGCCCAACCTTCAATTCCGCTTTATATAGAGGAAACAAAATTCGAAAGTCATTGTCAACTCTAACTTCACTCATATTTTCACCAGTCATATTTTTAAATACATTCATGAATTTTTTAAAAGATTTATGATTTCGCACATCATCAAAATTCAAATTGAAATCAATTATCTCATTTTCACCACCAAAACCATAATATTTGGCAAATTGCTCAATCAGTTTTACCTCTTCAATATGAATTACTCCATCCGTTTTCATAACCGAAACCATATCATTCAATTGCTCTATTCTCTCATAAATCTGATCAGGAATCTCCAATCTAAGTAATTGACTTTCAATCAACTTTTCAAAATCCAAGCAAGATAATTCTAGTCGTATTGCAATTTTAACAATCAATTTCATCTCTTTTTCATCAAAATTATTGTCTCTTATTGCTAGTAAAATTAAATTACGGATATGAGCTGCATTTTGTCGTTTTCGTTCCATTATTGAAATTTAAAACATAAAAATACAAATAATAATATAACAAATTGAATTTTGTTATATTATTCTATGATTTATTTCTATTTTCAAATTACACGTTGATTTTAAGGTAATGGACTCAATTTTAATTCTCCACTCACCGAGTGAGAAATTCGATTTTCAACTAAAATAAATTTTTTATTTCATATTTCATCTTTGAATTTTAGTTGAAAATAATAAAAGGGTAAATTCAAAAAAAGCAATAGGACAAGAAAAGCAATTTGACTTTTTATTAAACTTTAAAACATATCAAAACCCTAATCTACAATACGTTATATAGACATCTGATATTAACCGTTAAGTTATACCAAAATAAAATTGCAGAAATAAACCTCTACCTCCAAATAATATCATGCAATTTTAATTTTGGTTAATGCTCGAATTGATTGCGAAAAAAACAGGGTTAAAAAACACTTAACATTTCATTAAACGTTTGAGTCTTATAACCGGCTGACAATAAATTAGTTATGGGGAGCATAAATATTAACCGTTAAGTTATATCAAAATAAAATTGCATAAAAAAAACCTCTACCATCTTAAAAAACTGCAATTTTAATTTTGGTTAATGCTCGAATTGATTGCGGAAAAACATATCAATAGAAACAGCAATCAATTCGGTATAACGGATAATTTCCGAGGTAATTTCAACATGCTTTTCTTGGAATAGAATTACAAACATATGGTTCAAAAACTTGCTTGCGTATGTGCATAATAAAATTGATAAAAGCTTATAAAAAACAATGTAAATTTAAAGTTGTACTTTAATATTACAATATAAATTTAAAGTATACATTTAAATATGTCCAGAAAAAAGTAAGATTTTTAAAAACAACTTTTTGAAAAAAAACGCCAAATTTCTCACAAGAGTATTGAAGAAATTGGCATTTTTTTCAAACACACTATTTTACCAACTTCACCACCACCAGTTTTAACTCTTTTTCAAAAGGATTGCTCCAAGAGCGTTCTTCGTCGGGATGGATTTCGGCAATTTCGCCGGCTTTGAGGTGAAAGGATTGAGTTCCAATTTGCAATTCCCCCTCCCCTTCAACGACATAAAACACCACATGAACGGGATTGTAGTGCATGGGAATAGATTCATTTTGTTTCATTGTAATTTCAAGCATTTTAATCTTTTCATTTTTGAAACACAAAAAGCCCAATGGATTATCAAGCACTTTTACACGCATGTCCGTATTTGAAATAGTATACATGATTTATTCTTTTACCATGGTTAAAAGCATTTTAAAGGGTTCCGTAGCATTTACAGCGTGCGGAATATTGGCAGGCATTATAATGGTATCTCCAGCGGACAGCTGATTTGATTTTCCACCAATAATAACCTCTGCTTTGCCTTCTAAAACTTGAATAATAGCATCAAAAGGCGCAGTATGTTCGCTGAGCGATTGCCCTTTGTCAAAAGCAAATAGAGATAAATTACCAGTCGGTTTTTTTATCATAATTCTGCTCACAATCGAACCTGGCTGGTAGGACACCATTTTGTCTAATTGGACAATTTCTGATTTTGGAAATTCTGTTGTGCTCATATCTGATTGTTTTTATAAGTTTTTATCACGAATGGTCTCTTTTAGGATGTATACTATTTCATCAATACAGCCACCACAGACGGTTCCTGCTGATGTTTTAGATTGAATATCTTCCAATGTACGACACCCATCTTTTACAATTGCATTTTCAATAGCGCTCCGATAAATCTCGTTGCATACGCATACTAATTGATCTTTTTTTTCCATACATAATGTTTTTAATGATTTTTAAAATAATGTGAGTCCTTAGAGTAACGACTCATATTAGAAATTGTTTAATCGTATTCACAAAAATCAGTGTTAGGTAATTTTACAGACTCAATACTAATAAGAAACACCAATTTCAATGTAAAAGTCATAAAGAAATTGGTGTTTTCTTAAACACAATTTTATTTAGCCGACCATCAATTTAATATCCTCGTCAACTTCAGTAATTCCTGCAATACCAAAGTTTTCAACCAATACATTAACTACATTTGGCGAAAGGAATCCTGGCAAAGTGGGTCCTAAATGGATGTTTTTCACTCCTAGATACAACAGAGCCAATAGAACAATCACTGCTTTTTGTTCGTACCAAGCAATGTTATAAGCAATTGGAAGTTCGTTGATGTCGTTTAATTCGAATACTTCTTTTAATTTTAGAGCGATCACTGCCAATGAGTAAGAGTCGTTGCATTGTCCAGCGTCTAGGACTCTTGGAATTCCACCGATATCACCCAAAGGAAGTTTATTATAGCGATATTTTGCACAACCCGCCGTTAAAATAATGGTATCATTGGGCAGTTTTTGAGCAAATTCAGTATAGTAGTCACGACTTTTCATACGACCATCGCAACCCGCCATTACAATAAATTTGCGGATGGCGCCTGATTTAACGGCATCAACCACTTTGTCGGCCAATGCAATCACTTGATTGTGAGCAAATCCACCAACGATTTCACCCGTTTCTATTTCAATGGGAGATTTACATCTTTTTGCATGTTCAATCACCTGAGAGAAATCTTTTGCTTTACCATCAACTCTATCAGCGATGTGTGGATAGCCTGTGAAACCAGAAGCACCTGTAGTATAGATACGGTCGCCATAAGTAGCAGATGAGCGAGGAGGAACGATGCAATTTGTGGTAAATAAAACGGGTCCGTTGAATGTTTCAAAATCTTCTACTTGGTGCCACCATGAACTACCGTAGTTACCAACCAAGTTTGGATATTTTTTAAATTCAGGATAATAATGCGTAGGAAGCATTTCGCTGTGCGTATATACGTCAACGCCAGTTCCTTGAGTTTGAATCAACAACTCTTCCATGTCTTTTAAATCGTGACCGGAAACCAAAATTGCAGGATTGTTGCGAACGCCTAAATTAACTTTTGTTATTTCTGGATTTCCGTATGCTTGAGTATTGGCTTTATCCAATAATGCCATTACAGAAACGCCATTTTTACCACATTCCAAAACAAGGCTTACCAATTCGTCAACCGAAAGATTGTCATTGGTAGTAGAAGCCAAACCACGGTGCATAAATTCGAAAACAGAAGCATCTGTTTCGCCTAAATTATAAGCATGTTCGGCATATGCAGCCATTCCTTTCAAACCGTAAACAATAAGTTCACGCAATGAGCGAACATCTTCATTTTCAGTCGCTAAAACGCCAACTGTTTTTGCTTTTGCTTCAAACTCACTTTCGTCAGCAGTCCAAAAAGCACCTTCAAAAGTCACATCGTCAATTTTAACACCAGCAGCTTGTAATTTTGCTTTCAATTCGTCACGCAAAACAAAAGCTTCTTTAATTTTGGCTACAAAACGAAGGTTGTCAAAATTTGCATTGGTAATGGTCATAAACAAACCATCGAATACAAATTTATCTGCTTTGTCAATTTTGATTCCTGCTTTATTAGCACGATCGCTATAAATTGAAATACCTCTTAACATAAACATTAATAAATCTTGTAAATTTGCTGTATCAGGTGCTTTTCCACATACTCCGCGGACAGTACAACCACTTCCTTTTGCAGTTTCTTGACATTGATAGCAAAACATTTGATTTTCCATAATTCTGTTTTTTTTAATTGTTAGTTATTGTAATAATTGTTTTTATATTTTTTGATTCTATATTATTTTTTCAACGCTTAAATTTAGATCCATTCATCTGACAAGATATCGCCTTTAATTCCAATCATGACTAGGCGAACAGGAACTTTACGAGTGCATTGTGATTTTGCCAAATTAACCAACTGCAACATACCACCACAGCATGGAACTTCCATAATAGCAAGGGTAATGGTATTTAGGCGGGCATCATCAATCATCACTTTAAGTTTTTCAACATAAGACTCTTTGTTTGAATCTAATTTTGGACAAGCAATGGCAAGCGCTTTTCCTTTTAAAAGCTGAGGATGAAAGCTACCCAGCGTAAATGCTGTACAGTCGGCTGCCAAAAGAAGATCAGCACCTTTTAGGAAACTGGCATTTGGATTAATCAAATGCAACTGAATGGGCCAAAAGGACAATTCGGAAGATTGTGTATTTGTTACACCGAGATTTGTATCTTGTTTTTCATCATTTTTGATGGTCATTTCACGAGTGCCTGAGCAACCTCCGCCACCGCCTGATTTTGTTCCACAACCACCTTGAGTTGCCTCGAACAATGAACTTAAATCTACTTTCACTTTATTTTCTTTTAAATAATTTACACCTTGATTAAAATACTCTGTTTCATTAAAATCTTGAAGATGTTTCAAGTGAGCCAAAATGGTTTTCCCCCCTTTTTCCACCATGCGTTCCATCACTCTAATTTCGTCGTATGGCTCTGCTACACGTTCTTCCAAAGTGATAGCACCCAGAGGACAATCGCCAATACAAGCTCCCAAACCATCACAAAACAGATCACTAATGATTCTGGCTTTACCATCAATCAATTGCAAGGCCCCTTCGTGACAACCGGAAACACACAATCCGCATCCGTTGCATAAATCCTCATCTATTTTTATAATTGTTCTTTTCATCTCTATATCGTTTTTTATATTTTTTTGTATCTCAAACTTTCTAAGACAAAAGTAGCCTCTAACAATCACCTAAAGTGTAACGAATGTTACAAAAGACAGACAGTTATTTGTAAACAACAAGCTATCAATACATTAAATCACCAACAAAGACATAAGAATTGTGAGAAAAGGGGACCAAGTGACCAAGTGCCTAGGTGCCTGACGGATGATTAAAAGACAATTATGAATTGATGTTCGGATGGGAAAAGGGAAAGAAAAAAGTCCTCTTCATAATAAAACGAAGAGGACTTAATATAAATATTTATTTTAAAATAATAAAACTAATTTTTAAACACTTTCTTAGTTCCTATAACTTTAGAATTACTGATACAGCGTACAAAATAAACTCCTTTGTGCAAATTAGAAACATTGATTTCGAACAAACCATTGGGTGCATTCATTTCTTCTTGATGTACAACTTTTCCTAAAAGATCAATCACTTCAAATTGTAAATTTTGAAAACATGGTGCATTTACAAAAAGAGTATTTT
>JAQUHH010000283.1 GCA_028683685.1 Bacteroidales bacterium | reverse complement strand
AATAACTCCCTTGATAGAATTTTCTTCACTATAAGCAAAAATAATGATCGACCAAGATTGATGACTCATATTGTTATAGTTGAATTTCTCTGCCTTTATGAAGAATAGATGCTTGAGCTGCTTTAAGAATTTTAATTACATTTATCGAAGATTGCAAATCAGAAAGTGGCTTACGATTGGTTATGATTGACTGTTCAAAATCTTGAATCATCAATGCTAATGGCTCTTGAGTATTATATTTTGGAACAAACACATCCCCTATTCTATAGTCCACCAACAATTGTTCTCGATTTTCATTATTTAGAATAATGCTTGAATCATAAATCTTTAACTTTTCCGTGGGTTCTATATCATCATAAACAATCATTTTCTTATCCCCCCCAATCAGCATTTTCCTAATTTTAACAGGCGACATCCAAGAACTATGAATATGTACAATTACATCATTATCATATTGCAAAATCAAATAGGCAATATTTTCAATATTGGGTTTAATATGGCATTTTCCGATAGCCGATACCGTATTGGGCAAAGAACCCATTAAAAAATGAACAATGGATAAATCATGGGTTGCTAAATCCCAAAGTACATTTATGTCATTCTGAAAAATACCCAAATTAATTCGTGTTGCATCAATATATTTCACATCACCAATATCATCGGAATCGATAATTTGCTTCATTTTCCGAACAACGCCATTATACATAAATGTATGATCGACCATTAATGTTAATTTGTTTTTTTCAGCTATTTCATGCAAATCTTCAGCTTGAGTCATTTCGGTAACCATAGGTTTTTCAACCAAAGTATGTTTCCCATTTTGTAAAGATTTTTTTGCCAATTCATAATGACTTGCAGGATTGGTTGCAATTATAATTGCATCAATATTAGGATCCTTCAAAACGACATCAAATTCGGCAATAACCGACACTCCAGAGTATGTTTTTTGGGCTAAATCAATTCGACTTTTATTGGTATCAACAATATACTTCAAAGTCATTTTGCTGTTTTGAACCACATTTCGAGCCAAGTTAATTCCCCAATATCCATATCCAATTAAAGCAACATTCATTTCAATTAATTTATTAATTACAAACGGTAAATATTAAAAAATGTAATAAAAACACAAATATATCAAAAAAATGTAGGATATTTGAAAAAAAAACATGATTCCATTTATTGATTTAGATAAACAATACATTTCAATTAAAAAAGAAATTGACAATGCGATTCAAAATGTTATTTCACAAAGTGCATACATACAAGGTCCCTTTGTTAAAACATTTGAAGAAAACTTTAGTGAAAAGTTGGGAATAAAACACTGTATTGGTGTTACCAGTGGCACCGATGCCTTAACAATCACATTGAAAGCACTAAATATTGGAATTGGAGACGAAGTTATTACAGCTGCTAATACTTTTATAGCAACATCCGAAGCAATTACAATCAACGGTGCTAAAGTAATTTTTGTTGACAATGATGAGTATTTTGGAATAAATACTAAGCTAATTGAAGAAAAAATCAATTCCAAAACCAAAGCCATTATCCCCGTTCATTTGTATGGACAATCGGTAGATATTATAAAAATTCAAGAGATTTGTCGAAAATACAATTTGTTATTAATAGAAGATTGTGCACAATCTCATTTTGCTACATACAACAATCAATATACGGGTACTTTTGGCGATGCTGCAATTTACAGCTTCTATCCTGGGAAAAACTTAGGAGCATACGGAGACGGAGGAGCAATTATCACCAATCAGGATTCTTTGGCTCATAAAATTAGAATGTACTGCAATCATGGTTCTCCCGAAAAGCATGTTCATCTGATCGAAGGCACAAATAGCAGACTGGATGGAATTCAAGCGGCAATTCTATCTATTAAAATGAAATATATTGATGTTTGGAATCAAAAGCGTTTTGAAGCAGCAGCAAAATACATTAAAAACTTATCAAAATGCAACAATATAATTTTACCCCAAATTAGACCCTTATCAAGTCATGTTTTCCATCTATTTGTAATTCGTTGTCAAAACAGAGAAAAACTACAAAAATATTTACTTGAAAACAATATTCAAACTGGAATTCATTACGCCAAAGCACTCCCTTTTCTTGATTGCTATCAACATTATAATCATAAAACCTCTGAATTTCCGATGGCTTTCAAAAACCAAGATGAATTATTATCATTGCCCATTTATCCAGAAATAAGCGATGAACAAATTGAAATAATTTGCAATACAATTATGAAATTTTATTCGTTGTAATCCTTTTTTATTAAACCAACGCTATCTGGCTTTGCCATTAATGAATCTAAAATTCCCATTTGACGAAGTTTCCACTCCACTCCTTTTGCAAAAAGTTCATAGCCTTTTGCATTGTGATGTCTATCTTGTGTCCAATACAAGGGGTCAACATTATCTTCACTTATGCCCTCACAAAGCACAAAATAATCTAACATATTCAACACGTTTAATTTAGGGTTTGATTTTGTCCTTTTATAAACTTGATCTAAAGAAAGTTTATTCTCTATTATTTCTTGTTTAATCGGATGGAAAACCACTAATAAATTTACTCTTTTGCTATCACAAAATGATTGAAAATTAAGAATACAATCAAAAATTTCATTTTCCGCCAATTCGAATTTTCCATCACCTTCCCTAATAAACAGTTCGTTATAACCCAAAATAGTATTAAACAACAAACGAGAAACATGACTCATATTATATATCCATGCCCACCAAGGCGTTTCATTATACCTCAATGAACCATCATCTATAAATCTTTCCATACCTCCTCTAACATTAACGTCATCAATATCACTAATATTTACAGATAAGACCAATAAGTCAGGATTATATTTATACAAACGTTCCTTAAATAATACAAACTCAAATAAAGGATCACTTCCACAAACGCCAGCATTTATATAATCAATTTTACGTCTCAAGGGATATTGTTTAAGGCGATATTCGAGAAATTTAAGCCATGTTGAATCTTTATGTGCACCATCACCTTCAGTAAAAGAATCCCCGATAGCCATTATTCGAAATTCATTTTCATCCTTTTGAATTTTATGTTCTTTGTCGGATAAGCCTTCCGAATTAATCTTTCTTGAATGACAAAATTCATCATTTGAAATTACACGATCTGAATACCACACATAATACCAACTATTATTTTCAAAATTGGATGAAGATTTGTTGAAAAAGAATGTGTTTTTTTCCCATGAAGTACTCATTGTTCCAGTAATAATCATAAATATCTCCACAAATACTAATGAAACCCCAATACTTACAAAAATCATCTTCAGATGGGCTAAATTCATCGATAAATGAAACATTC
>JAQUHH010000282.1 GCA_028683685.1 Bacteroidales bacterium | reverse complement strand
AGTTTTGAGCTTAATTCTTTTAATAAATTCAACCCCACGGGCGTATCGTTGATAAAAGCTCTTGATTTTCCTTGTGGATTTATTTCCCGTCGAATGATTAAACTTGGATCATAGTCGATGTCATTTTGATGAAAGAAATTTGTAAGATCCAAATCTGACACATCAAAAACACCTTCAACAATACATTTTTTTTGAGTATTCGAAACCATCGAAAAATCAGCTCTTTGTCCGAGTAAAAGTGACAAAGCTCCCACCAAAATAGATTTTCCAGCACCTGTTTCACCGGTAATAACATGAAATCCCGAATCAAAATGTATTTCAATTTTTCGGATTAAAGCATAATTTTCAACCCATAAAGATTTTAACATACGGTTATGGCTTATCTAGGATTTGCGATGGTCTGATATTTTGCAGCGTTGGCGGGGTCGAGTTCTCTCATTATGGCAATTACACGTGTTTTTTCGGTTTGATTTGCTTGAGAATAAATGTTGATAATTTCGTCCGCCTTTGCTTGAACAATCAGAGAAATCATAAACAGCCCAGGTCTTTCCCGATTTGCCATTTGCAAGACTTCTAAACTCTCGGTAATGGTCTGTCTGGCTTGTTCTACGTTGTCCGACATGTTGTCGAGACCCAATCGGTGGTATTTGTACAAAAACTCCCTGATTTTAGCATAGGAAGAGTTTTGTAAGTTTTCCACCATCCAATATCTGTTTCTTTGATTTTCAAATGATTTCCATCCAGGTTCTGCACGATTCTGGCAGGTATTAACAATGGTATTGGCTTTTTGAAAATATTCGCTTCCACCATTTTGACTAAATGTATCGGCATCAATTCCCAAAAATATATTTAAATAAAAGGCGATAAGTGAAGTTAAGTTGTTCGTAAACGTATTTTCAACATAATCCAAGGGCTCATTTTGAACGTATGTAAACTGAATGTCTTTATCTATGTAGTTGAGCAAGACAGTATTATAAGAAGATTTAAAAACCGGACGACGTAGCTGAACATTCATTTGCCCTTTCATTTCATTGCTCGAACCAGGATCATCTAAGGTTATCATAATACTGCATTCGATTTTTTCTTCGTTTCGATATTGGTAGTTTGACCATGAACGATTGTTTACAAATTCATACAAATCTTTTTGTAAAGTTTCGTAGCGGGTTTTGTCTGCTGTTTGTATTTTAGAAGTATTCACCATGATTTGGCAAATAAACTCTTGAGCATTCGTATTTTGTATGTTTATAAACAGAAAAAAAACCGTGCTAACAGTATAGAGTATTCGATTTATCATATCTTTTTTGTATTAAAAAATGCAATTTATAATGGTATTCAGAATATCTTGAGCTGCTTCTTTTTTGCTTTTGAGGGGGAAGTTCGTAATTTGAGTGTTTTTATCGATGATTGAAATTTTATTTGTGTCGAAAGCAAAACCAGCACCATCGTCATTTAAGGAATTAAGAACGATAAAATCGAGCTTTTTAGTATGTAGTTTTTTAATAGCATTGTCAATTTCATTATTTGTTTCCAATGCAAAACCGACCAAACATTGGCTTTCTGTTTTTTGGTTTCCAAGTGTCGACAAGATATCTGTTGTTTTTGACAAATTTAGTTGCATTTTGTCATTTGTCTTTTTTAGTTTTATGGAACTGATGTCTGTGGGTTTATAATCGGCTACCGCTGCAGCCATAATAGTAATGTCTGAGGATGGAAAGTGAGTCAAGCAGGCTTGAAACATCTCCTCGGTAGAAACCACTTGAATCCGTTTTACATTTGGCGGAGTTTCGAGGGCAACCGGACCGCTAATAAGCGTTACATCTGCTCCTTTTTCGGCACAAGCTTGTGCTAAAGCAAAACCCATTTTGCCTGTTGAGTGATTTCCTATAAAACGAACAGGATCAATGGCTTCATATGTGGGACCAGCAGTAATTAATACTTTTTTGTTTTTTAGAATTTTATCGTTTAACAAAAAAGAATCAATTTCTTGAAAAATAATTTCTGGTTCTGCCATTCTGCCCTTTCCTTCATATCCACAGGCTAGGTCGCCGTATGTTCCATCAATAAAACGGACTCCTTGATTTTGAAGATATGCAATGTTTTTTTGTACCGAAAAATGCTCGAGCATTTTCGAATTCATTGCAGGTGCCATAAAAACGTGTTTATTGAATGCCAATAAAGTTGTTGAAAGAGCGTCATCAGCAATTCCTCCTGCATATTTTCCAATACAATTGGCGGTAGCTGGTGCCACAATTAATACATCCGCCCAATCGCTGATAGAAATATGTTCGGTACTGTATTCTTCGGGTGATGCAAATACATCAGAATACAATTTATTATTGCTCAGAGTTTCAATACTAAGCGGAGTAATAAACTTTAAGGCGTTCTTTGTAGCCACCACTTTTACCTTGTAATGGTGCTTTACAAATAAACGAATGAGGAAAAGCGATTTATAAGCCGCAATTCCTCCAGTTATTCCTATTAATATGTTTTTTTGTTCCGGCATTAAAGCGGATTATTATTCGATTGAATCTTTTTCTTTTGACGGATTTCTGTAATAAATCATGTCGTTTAAATACTCATGAATAGCCATCAATGTGGCTTTTGGTAGTTGTTCGTAGTAGCGAGCTAATTCAATTTGTTCTCTGTTTTCAAAAACTTCATCTAAATTGTCATTTGAAGTTGAAAATTCTTCAATTTTTCGATTTAATTCCTCTTTTAAATCAGATGATATTTGATTGGCACGTTTTGCTAAAACAACAATGCTTTCGTAGATATTTTCAGTTTCTTTATCAAAATCATTAAGATTTCTTGTCACAGCTTGTGTATCGGCATTATACTTTCTGTAATCCATTCGTTTAAATATTTATAGGGTTATTTAATTTTTTCAATTTGACGTTCAGCCATTTTGGCAATATTTTCTGTTTCTTTCAAATACTTTGATTCAGGAAAGTTTTCAAGAAGTTTTTGATGTGATTCTATTGCACTGAAATACCGTTCCTTTTTACGAGCTTCAGTGCTTCGTGAAGCATATTCGTAGTAATTCTGAACTAGATAAAACATAGCTTCCTCTTTATATTGAGTGTCTGGATATTCTTTTATTAAATTATTAAAAGCAATGGAAGCGGCATTATAGCTTTCGATATTATAGTACATTTTGGCAATGTTGAAATCTTTTTTAGATAGTTTATTTCTAAGTTCGTCAATAAGTTCATTGCATTTTGAAATTTTTTCGCTCTTAGGATATTTGTTGATAAAAAGCTGTAAGTCGCGAATGGCTTTGTGGGTGTTGGTTTGTTCTAGGCTCGCTGGTGGCGAATCCATATAGGAACAATACGCCGACATATAGTCGCACTCTTGAGCT
>JAQUHH010000028.1 GCA_028683685.1 Bacteroidales bacterium | reverse complement strand
CGTTGATAACAAAGAGACTTGTATTTGTGCCAGTGCCACTCAACGCAACATTAATTAAAATGTCGGCAGTTGGTACAATAGCAAAAATGTACTCATTACCACTCATAAAAGAGCTTTGACAAGCCATCGTGGAATCAAATACATTTGCTCCATCAGAAGTATTTAGTCCTGTTGCCATAAAAGGCAAAGATGGAATCAAGTGCGGAGTAGCACAAGACTGACCTTGCTGTGCTTTAAGAGTATGCCCCGTAAAAGACATTACTAATAAAACAAAAATTGAAAAAAGTAGCTTTCTCATAATAAAAATCTTGTTTAGTTAAAAAATATTCATTAATATTATAAGGCAAATATATCAATTAATTTGAAAACAACTGAAAAAACAAGATAAAATATTACCATTTAACATAAATTTCATAACTCATAATCTTATGAGTGATTCTTAACAAGTAAATCAATTTCTGTTGAAAGAAAAATATCAACAAAATGAATCCCTTATTATGCAGTTTTTATCTAATAAGCATACAATATTGGATGTCAGAAACACATTATCCTTGTAAAAAAAATCCTACAATTGTTGTTTAGATGAGGTTCATTTTGGAAATAAAAAACAAGTAATGATAAAATCAACCGTCTATTTCATGTTCGTAAGAACCGAATTTACGAGCTCAGTGAAACTTATTCATTAAAGTTTCATCACCATTGCTGTTTACCAGATGAGAAATGGAGGGGAAAGCCATTATATTGCCATTAAAATATTTTCAAAAACACACAATACTTCACAAAAAAATAAAACATCAGTGTCTTGAAAAATAAAGTATAACAAAAAAAGCTTGATTCAATATTGAATCAAGCTTTTTTTTCAAAAACGATGACTGTTATTTTTTCAGTCCTAGAACATCTAAACCTTGTTCAAAAACGATATCTTTTGGAATGTTTGCATTTGCAATTCTTTCCAAATCTTGATTCAAATCATCTGTGTACACTTGATATTTTGCCAAATGAGCTTTTGCAGCATCATAATCTCCTTCGCCTTGAATTTTCATAATAATAGAAATCAATTCATTCATGGCAGCGGTCATTTTGTCGAAATCTACGGCATACATTCCTTCCGCATTACGGGTAACGGCTCCCTTTTCCATTAAGAAATTATAGCGTGCTAAATTAGCTTTTCCGTGAGCACTGGCGGTTCCGAAACGAATAGAACGGAATAAACCAGCCACAAAAGTCACATAATTATCCATTACTTCACCTTCGGTTAATTCACCACTATCATGCAAAACTTTTGACAAATACAATCCCATAATATCAGCTTTGTCTTCTTCAATGGCAGAGTATGTATCTCCCAATGCTTCTCTAACCGTACCTTTTTTGGTTAATGTATTTTTAATTCCCATACCGTGACCCACTTCGTGGAACATTGTATTTTGGAAAAATGCGTCAAATTTGATATTGGCACGTTGAGATTCAACCATTAAAACATCTGCAATTGGAATGACCATTTTGTCAAATTTTGCTTGCATTGAGTTTTTTAATTGTAATTTTCTAGATCCTTTTTTCAATTGAACTTTTTCGTCATTGGGTAGATTAATAGCAATGGTTTTACTTCCTGAATTGCAATCACCTTTATAATAAATAGCTTGGTAAACGCCCATATCGGATTCAGCTGCAGGAACTTCTTTTTTGTATTTTGGATCACAAGGAAGGCCCGCTTGAAGTTTGGGTAATAATTTATTGAATTTTTCAAGTTTTGCACTCCAGTCTAAATCTTTCAATAATATAAATGACTCAAAAGCTGCTTTAGAACCAAAAAGAGCATCCTCGTAGTTTTCAATAGGTCCAACTACAAAATCAATATTAGAGCCTCTCATATCCATCCAAGCCATGTCACGCTCAAAATAATTGTTTGATATTAAAGCTTTCGCTGATAATTCTAAATATTTTTTCAAGCCTGCATCTTCTGCTAAAGTGGCGGCTTTTTCGAGCAACGAAGCAGCTTTTTCTAATTGTGCTTTATAAATTTCGCTGTACCAAACAACTTCTAAAGTTTTGTCTTCTTTTCGACGAACAATCGTATATTGGCTTGATTTATTGGGATCTTCCAAAGCCTCAAACTCTTCTTTGGTCATATCGGCAGGATAAAACTGAGATCCTTTTGGTTTTTCACCGTATCCATCTACAAAAGCCGTATTTTCTTTTAACCTCTCCCAAGGACCGTAATTGATTTCAGCAAATTTCTTAACCCATTCGTCCGAAATTTTCGACATTAACTCTTCTTTGTCGCCATATGTTTGCATCCAGAATAATTCGTCCATTACATCCGCAACTTCCATCAAGATAGGAATCATCTCTTTCTCTTTTTCTGACAAATGACTAATGTCAGCTTTCAATTGCACCAGGGCAAAGTCATTCACTTTATTTATCATAGTTGAATCGATTGTTTCTACAGTTTCCTCTGTTTTTTTCGAGCCACAACTCGACAAAATGAATGTCAAACTGAGTCCCAAGATTACAAAAAACGATGTTCTTTTCATAGTTATTATTTTTTATTTGATTTTATTCTTCTTTACTGCAAAATTAAATAAAATTTCTTCATAAACTCTAAGAAGCCATTTTTTTAACCGAAAAAATATACCTTTACACTTCTATTTACAATGCTAAATCATGAAATCACAACTCCCAAATCTAGATGAACAAATAAAAGGCGAACTCTATTCTAATTCTCTTTACAAACATATGTACGCCACCGATGCTTCGGCTTATCGCGAAATACCGCTGGGCGTTGTTTATCCAAAGGACAAGCAGGATTTAAAAACCATTCTAAATTTTTGCTCACAAAATGAAATACCGCTTATTCCTAGAGCTGCAGGAACTTCTTTGGCAGGACAAGTGGTGGGAAACGGACTGATCGTCGATATTTCCAAATACATGACTAAAATTGTTGAAATTAACACTTCTAAAAACTGGGCTGTAGTTGAACCTGGGGTTATTCGTGATGAACTCAACCGAGTTGTGGCCAAAGAACAACTTTTTTTTGCTCCAGAAACATCCACTTCCAATCGTGCAATGATTGGCGGAATGGTCGGAAATAACTCCTGTGGAGCAAATTCGCTTATCTATGGAAGCACACGCGAACACATTATTTCGCTAAAAGCATTGCTTTACGACGGCAGTGAAGTTGAATTTTCCGAAATGGACAAGGTTGCGTTTTTGCAAAAATGCAACTTAAAAACAGCCGAAGGCGAGATTTATCGGCATATTAATAAAACACTGTCTAACGATACTTTACGAGCAGAAATTGAAAAGCAATATCCCGATCCTCAAATTAAACGTAGAAACACTGGATATGCCTTAGATTTATTAATGGACTCCTTCGTTTTTGACGACAATTCTTCTAAAACTTTTAATTTCAGCAAGCTTATCGCTGGTTCCGAAGGCACTTTATGCCTAATTACCGAAATTAAAGTAAAACTCAGCCCGCTTCCTCCCAAACACAAAACATTGCTCTGTGTTCACCTCAACAGCATCGAAGAAGCTCTTTATGGCAACATCATTGCGCTTCGACATAAACCATATGCAGTGGAATTGATGGACCATGAAATTTTGCAATTGACAAAAGACAATATTGAGCAACGCAAAAATCGCTTTTTTGTGGAAGGAGATCCTAAAGCGATTCTAATTATCGAAATTGTAGAAAATTCTGAAGAAGCGGTAAAACAAAAAACGGCAGATATTATTAATGGACTAAAAACTGATAATTTGGGTTATCATTTTCCTTTGGTAAGCGGAAGTGAAATGAAAAAAGTATGGGATTTGCGAAAAGCTGGTTTAGGAATTCTTTCCAATATGCCCGGTGATGCCAAACCCGTTCCAGTGGTAGAAGATACGGCCGTAAATCCAGCCGTTTTACCTGAATTTATCGAGGAGTTTAATCAAATGCTCAAACACAAGCAATTGAGCTGCATTTATTATGCTCATATCGGAACAGGGGAACTTCATCTTCGACCCGTTTTAAATCTTAAAACGAGCAAAGACGTTGAATTATTTAGAGAAGTAGCCATAGAAACGGCCAAGATTGTAAAGAAATACAAAGGTTCGCTGAGTGGCGAACATGGCGATGGAAGGCTTCGTGGCGAATTTATTCCCCTTATGATGGGCGAAGAAATTTACCAAGCTTTTAAAGAACTAAAAAAAATATGGGATCCAAAGTTCATTATAAATCCCAATAAAATAGTGGATACGCCTCCGATGAATAGCTCATTGCGATATGTTGCCGACCAGCCTACGCCCGAAATAAATACGGTGTTTGATTTTTCATCCACCGCTGGAATTTTACGAGCCATTGAAAAATGCAACGGTTCGGGCGATTGTCGAAAAACAGAACTTGCCGGCGGAACCATGTGCCCCTCCTATCAAGCCACTCTTGATGAAAAAAACACAACGCGAGCCAGAGCTAATATTCTTCGTGAGTTTTTGACCAACTCAAAAAAGAGAAACAGATTTAATCACAAAGAAATCAAAGAAGTGCTTGATCTCTGCTTGAGTTGCAAAGCGTGTAAGGCAGAATGCCCATCAAACATCGACATCACCAAATTTAAAGCTGAATTTTTACAACAATACTACAAGTCAAATGGCATTCCTTTTCGCTCTTGGATGATTGGATATTTTCCCTACTTTAATGCAATTGGGGCTAAAATACCTCATGTTTTCAACTTTTTTGCCACCGATCCAAGCTTTTCATATTTATTAAAAATATTTCTGGGATTTGCTCCCCAACGAAGCATTCCTACTGTTTGCAAAATTACACTAAGAAATTGGGCCAAGGTAAATTTAAAAAACCAAAAAAATCCCATTCGGAAAGTTTACTTTTTTATCGATGAATTTACCGACATCAACGATACTCAAATTGGCATTAAAGCGCTCAAATTGCTAAATGCTTTAAATTATCAGGTCGAAATTGTAAATCACGCATATAGCGGAAGAACTTTTTTATCAAAAGGCATGTTGCTGAAAGCCAAGAAATTAGCTCAAAAAAATGTGACTATTTTCACTCCCTTAATTAGCGACGAAACTCCGCTAATTGGCATTGAACCCTCTGGAATTTTGAGCTTTAGAGATGAATATCCAGAATTGGTAGATGATAATTTAAAAGCCGATGCTCTAAAATTATCCAGAAATTGCTTTTTAATTGACGAATTTATCACTGCCGAATTTCAAAAAGGGAACATCAGCACTGACTCATTTTCTGAAGAGAGTGCTGCGATTTTGTTTCACGGACACTGTTACCAAAAAGCCTTGGCTTCCACAACTCCATCCAAAATCATGATGAGCATTCCCAAAAACTACAAAATAGAAGAAATTGCTTCGGGTTGTTGTGGCATGGCAGGTGCTTTTGGTTTTGAAAAAGAACATTACAAAACATCGATGGCTGTTGGAAATCTAGTTTTGATTCCAAAAATAAATGAAGCTCCCGAAGATACTTTAATCACCGCAACAGGAACAAGTTGTCGTCATCAAATAAAAGATGGAAGCAAACGAACCGCCATGCATCCGATTGAAATATTATATGAGGCATTACTAAAATAGGATCCTCATAATAGAAAAAATTTAATTTTACATCAACTCAAACGTATCCCAATCGGCAGCAAAAGCAAATTTTTGGCGGTACGATTTTAGAAAATCCAAAGAGATTTTCGATTCTAAAACAGTTTCGATTTGCGAAGCAGTATTTTGAATTTCTCCGTATGGATTTACCACCATGGAATCGCCTGCATATAAAAGGTCCATTCCATCTACTCCAACCCGATTGGAAGCCAAAAGCCATGCTTGATTTTCGATGGCTCGGGCTTGCAACAAAGTCTTCCAGGCATGACTGCGACTTTGCGGCCAATTGGCAACACAAATAGCCATATCGTAATCGTAATTACCATCGACAAAGCGATTGGAATTCCAAACTTGAAAACGCAAATCGTAGCAAACAATGGGAAAAATCTTCCAACCTTTATAATCAATTATCGTGCGTTCGACTCCCCTACTAAAAAGCAGATGTTCGCCACCATAGCTAAACAAATGATGCTTGTCGTATTCAAAATAAGAGCCATCGGGCAATACAAAATAAAAACGATTAAATATTTTATTGTTTTCGCGTACAGAAACACTTCCAGCGAAAGCAGATTGCATTTGTTTGGACATTTTTTGCATCCATTCAAAAGACTCTCCTTTGGGTTCTTCGGCACATTTTTCGGTATTGACCGAAAAACCACTCGAAAACATTTCGGGCAAAACAACAATATCGTAATCTTTTCGATGACTTAATAATAATTCATACTTATCGAAATTGTGCAATTTATCTTCCCAAATTATATCGGATTGAACAATGCCAACGGATAATTCTGACTGTATCATGCTTTTATATATTGTAATATTTTTTTGTAAAAATCTCAGAGTTTTTTTTTGTTTCCTTTTTTTTCAACATCTCTTTGCGTCTACGTAAATCTCTATTTTTCATAGAGTTTTTTTCAGACAAACTCAACTCAATTTCATATAGCAATTGATCATGATGTTTTACATATTCTGACGCTTCCACACTGACTGCTTGGATAAAATTTCGAGTTCCCAAAACATCTACAAAATCATTAATAATTTTATCGTCTCTGGGATGTTTCAAAATTAAATAATAATCGATATTTAAATCCTTTACTGGGAAAACAGAAGTGCTTTTTTTCCCAAACATATTATATTTCTTAGGAATATCTTGAAAAAGAGTGTGTTCATGATCTGTTTCTAATTTTACATCTTCAAATCCGCTGTTGGAAATTAAATAAACAGATATTTTTGACACTGGATCTTCAAAAAGAAAAAAAGGAAAATAAATATGAATTTGAGAAGGATGCCAAACAGCTAAATCAGGAATTTTATGTAATTCAATATTCAATAAATGATTGAGCAAACTACAGGTTTTGTATTCTGGCAAATGACTTTTTAAAGCCATAGATCCATAATGGAAATCGCAGATATAATCTGTTTCCTGCTTTATTATATATTTGGATTTGCTCATTTACTTTCGCTTTGTACTATCTAACAAAACTATAACAAGAAAAAGTATAAATCATTCATAAAACTGAAATTTTATTCAGAATCCAATGTTGATAACTCTTATTACCAAAATTAAAATGTCTAATAAACAAAAGGAATCAATCGCTTTGTTTGCTTGATATATTCTCTATATGAAGCATAACGATTGAGTAAATAAACCTCTTCAATTTCCATTTTTAGAAATATGGCTATAAAAAACAGTCCAACAATCACCGCATTTAATATAGAAAAATTGATCATTAAAAGAGAAAGACTATATCCTGCTACCGACAAATACATGGGATGACGCACACAACGATAAGGTCCATTTTGAATCAGTAGCGAACCCGAAGTTGGATCGGGCAATGGTGTTATGGCTGAAATTTTCATAAAAAGCAGAGACCAAAATCCAAACATCAAAAAAATAACTGGACAGATCCAATGCCATATTTTAAATTCAGCAAAGTTGTATGTAAGTGTAAGCCAAGCCAATACAAAAAACTGTATAAATACCAGAACATAGCGAAAGGATTTGTTTTTTAAAAAAACTTTTACGATGGACTGAATCATTTTTACACTTTTTAAAGGGATTAAATAGTATAGGTTCAAATTAATAAAAACGTATCATCTTTCTGCTTAGAAGAAAAATGACACGTCAAAAGAATTATATTAAGTAAATATATTAATTTAATCGACCTTTATATCGAGTTACAAAAGCATCACTATAACCAGCTGTTTTAAGTTCTTCCTTTTTTGAAGCAGCTTCGGATTCGGTAGAGTATTTACCAACTAAATAGCGAGGATATTTTGAACCTTTGGGTCTTGAAATGCGATAATCTTTAGCCTTTTCAAAATAGTCTTCTCTCATAAAACCTTCGCCAATTTGCACGGTATAATAATATCCTGAATTGGAATATTCTATTCTATCCATAGTTTGCAACTGAACTCTAGGTTTAGTTTCAGGGAAAACAACATGCAAGTCTTTCTCTGCTTTTATTTCTAATTTATTTTCAACATTAGCTAAAGTAAGCTCTCCCGCGACGACTTCAGAAGTTTCAACTTTGGCAAGTCTTCTACTAAGTTCCATTTTCTCATTAAAATCACTTTTAAATGCAGTAAATTTTTCAGGATACACTTTTTCAACTTCTTCAAAATATTTTAAAGCCGCTGCATGATTTCCTTCTATTTGATTCGCAATAGCCATATAGTAACGATTCATTGTAGGACAAGCCAATCCTGTTTCAGAAGAAGGAGAAACAATCATTTTGTCAGCCACTTCAAACATTCCCAATGCCGATTTTTGATATGGAAGATAATTAAGCATACTAATACCCATAAAATAATTCACATTGGGATCATTGGGATATTCCATTGCCATTTTTTTAAATAAAATCAATGCTTCTATATGATCATACTCCATCACTTCCAAGGCTTTACTTATTTTATTTTTATACGCAAAATCTTGTTTCGCCGGTTTTGAACCTTCTTGTTTCTTTGAAATTTGTTCTAAATCTGCACTGGATAAAACTAAATCTGGATTATCACAATATTCTATTTTCTGTTTAGCACTTTTCACATACTTCTTGTCACTTCTGGATGTTTTTGACTTCACTAAATACAATTCATATAATTTTTTAGCCTCTGCATATTGACCTAAATAATGATACGACAAAGCTTCAAAATAAATAGATTCAACAGGAGCCTGATTCTGCTCAGGAGTATTGATGTATTTATCAGAAATTGATTTTGAAGCTATTTTGAAATGCTCCAAAGAAATATTTTTATCAAACATTAAATAAAACTTACACAATCCAAGATAAAAATCTAAATTAGCATTATTAGGATTGTTTGCTTTTAAAGCTGTCAATAAACTTAAAGCCTCTTTGTAGTCTTCTGACTCCACAAATTTCATGGCTTCATTAAATTGTTGAATATATTCTTTTGAAAGTTCGTCTTGTGAAAATACATAAGCACGATTTTCAACACCTTTTAAACTTAATGCACAAACAAATAAGACGACCAAAGAACCCAATATTTTACTTTTCATATTACAAAAATTATATAGTCTACAAAAATATAAAAAAACAATGAAACTTTCATATAAATACTAACTATTTTGTTAACAAGTTATAAGTACTCCATTAATTAGAGCTTTTTCATCATAAATCTTGTCTATTAAGCCATATTTAATTATCAAAAAAACACTAAATACTAGAATTTTTCAATATTGAAGAAGCCGAAGGTCCCTCATTGAAAATCAAATCAATTACACTTAAATTTTCAAAAAAACCATTTTTTTCTCTAAACACTTGTGAATAAAATGGAACTTTTTTAATGATAGAAAAAGAACCAAATGCCGATTTATGTGAAATCACAGTTCTCAAATCTAATTTGTTATTTTCATATTTTTGAAAACAATCGGTAAAACTAATGTCTACTTGAATTTTCAAAAAACTCATTAATCGCCTAATTATGATTAAGTTATACTCTAACAAATGAGTTTCCGAATTAAAAATATCTTCTTTAATAAAATCAATATAATAATCAAAAAATGGAGCTGAGCTATAAAGCGTTTGAATAGATTTAAAATGATGATTTCTAAAATCCTGATTATCATCAATTCGTATTTCATCAATAGGTGTATTCTTTCCCTGAATTTTGACAACTGGAACAGTTAACATCTGCACTCCCTGTGAACCAGCAAGATAGCATCGATTTCTAAGACTTTGCTTTGGATACGTCTCGTGTTTTTCAATAAATACATGGTTTGCTTTCGACAAACAAGCCATATATTCGATGGAGGGAAAATAAGCAGTAGAAAGCAGCAAATCCATGGATGAAATTATGCTCCGTGGCAGTTTTTATATTTCTTCCCACTACCACAAGGACAAGGCTCATTTCTTCCCACTTTTTTCTCCGCAATAATAGGTTGTGTTTTTTGTGGTTCCGAAGTTCGATTGCCCATAATATCATCTCTTCCGGCTTTGGTTTTTGAAATATCAGATTGTGGCAAACGAGCTTCTTTCACATCCTGAGCATCATCCATTGGAAGCTTTCCTTTGGTAAGGAAAGAAGTAATCTCTTTATTAATTTTATGAAGCATTTGCTTAAACAATTCGAAAGACTCAAATTTATAAATCAATAAAGGATCCTTTTGCTCATAGGACGCATTTTGAACAGACTGTTTCAACTCGTCCATTTCTCGTAAGTGTTCTTTCCATGAATCATCAATAACAGCCAAGTTAATTCCCTTTTCAATCGAAAGAATTATCTCTTTTCCGCCACTTTCAAAACATTTTTTCAAAGGGGCAATGACATTCAAAGTTTTATGGCCATCGGTGATAGGAATGGCTATATTTTCGTAGCGTTGTCCCTCTCTTTTGTACACGGATTCGATAATGGGATATGCTCTTTCTGAAAGAATTTCGGTTTTATGTTTATAATTTTCCGAAACGTGTTCAAAAAGTTGTTCTGTTAACTCGCTTGTATTCCCTTGCATAAATGTGTCCTCATTAAACGGAACATCAATTGCAAAAGTGGAAATTATTTCCATTGAAAAACCTTCAAAATCTCTTTGATCTTGGTATTGTATAATTAATTGTTCGGAAAGATCGTAAAACATGTTTGACAAGTCAATGGATAAACGGTCACCATAGAGGGCATTTCGACGTTTGCTATAAATGGTTTCACGCTGTTTATTCATCACATCATCATACTCTAACAAACGTTTACGAATTCCAAAATTGTTTTCTTCCACTTTTCGTTGAGCACGCTCAATGGATTTGGTAATCATTGAATGTTGAATTACTTCTCCTTCTTTCAAACCAAGTCTATCCATTACTTTGGCAATTCGATCCGATCCAAACAGACGCATTAAGTTGTCTTCCAAAGAAACGTAAAATTGTGAAGAACCGGGGTCCCCCTGACGTCCTGCACGACCTCTAAGCTGACGGTCGACTCGTCTGGAATCATGACGTTCGGTACCAATAATTGCCAAACCTCCTTTTTCTTTCACTCCTTCGCCCAACTTAATATCCGTACCCCGACCAGCCATATTGGTCGAAATGGTAACGGTTCCAGATTGTCCTGCAAGGGCTACAATATCCGCTTCACGCTGATGTAATTTGGCATTCAATACATTGTGAGAAACTTTTCGCAATGCCAACATTTTTCCTAATAACTCCGAAGTTTCAACAGAAGTTGTACCCACCAAAACAGGACGACCTTCGTCATGCAAACGCTTAATTTCATCAATAACAGCATTGAATTTTTCCCGTTTGGTTTTAAAAACCATATCTTCCATATCTTTTCTAACAATGGGACGATTTGTTGGAATAACTACAACATCCAATTTATAGATGTCCCATAATTCTGCTGCTTCTGTTTCAGCCGTACCGGTCATCCCAGCAAGCTTTTTATACATTCTAAAATAGTTCTGTAAAGTCACCGTTGCATACGTTTGAGTAGCGGCTTCAATCTTCACCTTTTCCTTTGCCTCAATCGCTTGATGCAGTCCATCAGAATAACGCCGTCCTTCCATAATACGTCCAGTTTGCTCATCAACAATTTTAATTTTATTGTCCATGATTACATACTCGATATCTTTTTCAAATAAAGCATACGCCTTCATTAATTGATTGATGGTATGGAGACGTTCAGAAGCAACAGCATAATTACGATATATTTCAGTCTTAGCATCCAATTTTTCTTTATCATTCAAGGATATTTTTTCCAATTCTGCTATTTCTGCACCAATATCGGGCATAATAAAAAGCTTTGCTTCTTCCGCATTATTGGAAACTAAATCAATCCCTTTTTCAGTAAGATCGATGGTATTTTGTTTCTCTTCAATCACAAAATAGAGTTCATCATCAATAATATGCATGTACTTATTTTGTTCTGCCATATAATGACCTTCTGTTTTGAGCAGCAATTGTTTCATGCCTGGCTCACTTAAAAATTTAATGAGAGGCTTGTTTTTGGGCAATCCACGATGGGCTCTTAGCATCAACTTTGCACCTTCTTTGTATTCTTCTGAACTTTCAGGAGATTGCAGTAAATTCTTCGCTTCTGCCAAAATCTTCGTCACCAAATTTCGCTGTGCATTGTAAAGTCTTTCAACAATAGGTTTATATACATCAAATTCTTGTTGATCGCCTTTGGGAGTGGGTCCAGAAATAATTAAAGGAGTTCTCGCATCATCAATTAAAACAGAGTCGACCTCATCCACAATTGCATAGTTGTGTTTTCTTTGAACAATTTCATTGATATTACGAGCCATATTATCACGAAGGTAATCAAATCCAAATTCATTATTCGTTCCAAACGTAATATCAGCATTGTATGCTTTTCTACGATCGTCCGTATTAGGATCATGTTTATCTATACAATCTACTTTCAATCCGTGAAACTCATATAAAGGGCCCATCCATTCAGAGTCACGTCGAGCTAAATAATCATTCACTGTAACGATATGAACTCCTTTTCCTGTTAGTGCATTCAAATAAACGGACAATGTAGCCACAAGTGTCTTTCCTTCCCCAGTCGACATTTCAGCAATTTTTCCAGAATGCAAAACAATCCCTCCAATAAGCTGTACATCATAATGACACATATCCCATGTAATAAGGTTTCCACCAGCCATCCACTGATTTTGCCAATAAGCTTTATCGCCCACAATTTCAACTTGATCTCGAGAAGCTGCAATATCTTTATCATAATCAAGAGCGGTGACCTCAACTACAGGATTTTTTTTAAACCGGTCGGCAGTCTCTCTCAAGACAGCAAAAGCTTCCGGCAAAATTTCATCCAATACCTCCTGTGTTTTCCGATAACTTTCTTTTTCAAGAGCATCCAAAGAAAGATAAAGTTTTTCTTTCTCCTCAACATCTATATCATACTCATTATCAATCCGATTTTGAATTTCAACTATTTCAGCCTCTTCAGCTGCTATCGCATCTTTAATTCTTTCTTTAAATTGAAAAGTTTTGGCTCTGAGTTCATCATTACTCAATTTTTGATAATCATCTTTCAAAGCAATGCACTTGTTCGAGATTGGACTAATTTCTTTTATATCGCGAGCAGACTTCGTTCCAAAAACTTTTTTAAAAATATCCAGCATGGTGTTAATTTTAATAATGTTACTTGTTGACAAATTTAATTCAAAAAACGAAGTGAAAAAATTTGCAACACACAAAAAAGGGCTTAAAGCCCCTTTTTTGTGTTAAATACTTGAAAAATCTAATACTCATCTTCATGAAAGAAAAAATCATCTTTCGTTGGATAATCGAGCCATATATCTTCAATACTATCATATATGTCACCTTCATCTTCAACTTCGCGAAGGTTTTCAACAACTTCTGATGGTAATCCAGAACGAATTGCATAATCAATCAATTCATCTTTTGTAGCCGGCCAAGGGGCATCTTCTAATTTCGAGGCCAATTCTAATGTCCAATACATAATATTTGTATTTTGGTAAATAAAGTGTGCAAAAGTAAGTTATTTTTTACATGATGTCAATAGATATTTGTGAAAAAATTAAAAAAACGATATTGTAATCTTATAAAAAACACTTGACTTGTCGTAACTAACGGTAAATCAACGCCTACTGAAAAATAAAAGAAGTTTCGAATAAAATGATTAACATTTAATTAATACACCTACATCTACAATATATATTTTCGAATATTTATTTATTTTTAGTTACCCACTCGGCTTCTTGGCACGTATTGCGTGCACAGAGGTAGCGTGAAAGCACAAATAAATAGTCTGACAAACGATTCATATATGTCCTTAAATCCGCAAAGATTATTTGATCCCATTATTTTTGATAGATTTTCCCTTTGAAATCATTTTTTTGAAGAAAAAACTGTTTTTTCAACAAGATATCAACTCATATTTAGCTAACTTTTAGTGTTTATATTCACGATTTTTTTTGTTCAAGTATCTTTTCTGTAATATTTTGCAACCATATTATGATGTATAATCTTGTAGTGTTATAAAGTATTGAAATTCAGAATATTATACATGTTTCATAGTTTCGAAAAGGCGTAATTATCCCATGCTCTTTGATTTTGTTAAATATTTCTGCTGTT
>JAQUHH010000281.1 GCA_028683685.1 Bacteroidales bacterium | reverse complement strand
TGCTCATTTTTTAATAATTTTACGAACAAAACTCTTATTGTCACTCACCGCTCTGAGAATATAAACGCCTTTAGATAAACCACTTAAATTAATTTTTATTTTGTTTTGCTGAGAATATTCAGCAGTATATAATAATTTCCCTTCCAAATTACAAATACTAAGTTGAACGCTATTTTGTACTTCGCCTTTGAAATCGAGCCAAACATCTTGTTCTACAGGATTTGGACTCAACTCAAACATGGTTGAATGAGAAGACGACTCATCAATAACACTTGTATTGTGATATTTTTCATACGCTCTTTGCGAAGAAAGTTTGACATCCAACGGATTATCTCCAGCAATTAATGCAAATGCCAACACCACTGAATCTCCGGGAGAGATACTCAACGGACCATAACTCAATATAGTAGATACATCGCTTCCACTTCCAGAAAAACCAGCAGAATCTCGATTTGTAGACATCGCTGTATATTTTTCAGCATCTGTAAATCCATCCGAAATTTTCAAACTTAGATTCTGACCATCGTGATCCAATGCATACCGTTTAAAAGGCAGATGAGAAAGAGCAGAAATACCACCAAAAATATCATTCATGGGCGACCAAACATAAAGCAATTGGGCTGTTTCATCATATTTTGCTTTGTTATAGGAAGACGGGTCAATATCCCAATCAATATACATTCCAGCATAAAAATTTTGAAACTCTTGTGTGGATTTATTAATTAACGTAAGCTCATGAATGATAAATTTTTCATCCAAAAGATTATTCCAAGCAAAAACCGAATGATGAACATCCACAGACAATTTATTAAGCCCCGCTTTGTCATCATTAAAAACAGTATGCGCCTCATAATCAGCCACCATTGAAGTCAAATTTTTATATGGCAAAACAATATTCTGAAAATCATTATCGTACCCATTTTGAGCATATACATTATTAGAAACATGAGTTGTATTCTCCCCAAACATAAATCCTCCCACGGAGAAAAGAGTGCTGCTTTCTCGATATTTGAATCCATTTCCCATGGATAATAAAGGGTCGGCAAAACCCATTTTCCCATCGGAAGTAAACGAACTTAAAATCAAATTTTCATCAATTGGAATATACGTACGATTAACGTTATACTGTAAATAATCATAAGAATAATAATCGGTAGATTCAAATTCAAATTTTAAATTCACCCAAAAATCCAAAGGAGCATCTTCGCCAATAACAACCAAAAAAGCTTCGGAAGGAGAAAATTCAGTCATGGTATTTACAAGGTCAAATTGATGTTCGGGATTCAGAATGCTGATATCTGAAGTCAAAGGAAGCAGTCGAACGGTTAAATCACTCACTTCTGCAAGATAATTTTTAAAAACAGGCATTATAACAATCGTATCTCCTGCTTTCACCTCTTGAATCTCTTTTCCACCAACAATCTCAGCATCCACCAAACGAACGGAAGGCAAATCGGGAAATGTCAACGCATTAAAAAGATTTATTCTACCTAATCCCAACTTTTGAGCGTAGGCTTGATTTGCGGCTAAAGTATCGATATTATCGGATGTAATTCGCAGTCGCTCTGCAATTTGCAATGGCGAATAACTGGGGAAATAGCTTTTCAAAATTGCGGCACATCCAGCCACTATAGGAGATGAAAAAGAAGTTCCCGAAGAAGAACCATAACTGTTCCCTGGAAAAGTAGAATAAACATTCTGTCCGGGAGCCGCAATATCGACATAATATCCATACGATGAAGCTGTTCCTTTGGCATCGTTAATATCCGTCATAGAAACACTCATCACATTTTTGTACGAAGCTGGATAAAATGGAACCGCATTATTATCGTTACCACAAGCAGCTATAACTAAACTCCCTTTATTAAAAGTGGCATAATTTATCACATCTTGTTCAAAATAACTGCCCGACTCGTTGGCACCTCCCCACGAACAATTGATAATCGCAGCACCTTGATTGGCAGCATACACAATGGCTTCAAATGCATTGACCAATTTATCATCGGCATTGGAGATTTTAATGGGCAAAAAACGAGAATGATAGCCTACGCCCGAAATACCAATCCCATTGTCCGTATGAGCCGCAGCCAGACCGGCCACAAAAACTCCATGGCCGCCATAAACAATTTGGGGATTATTATCATTGGTTCCAAAATCCCAACCTCTAAAGTTATCAATGTAACCATCGTTATCATTATCAATTCCATCAAGGACATCGGCATAATTGTAAGCCACATTCTCTTTCAAATCCAAATGATTAAAATCAATTCCTGTATCAATTATTGCAATGACCACAGACGAATCGCCTTTAGAAATATCCCAAGCATCATTGGCTCTAATATTATTCAAATGATACTGAGAACCGCTATTGGGGTCATTTGGAACATTCATCGGTTTATAAAAATGCTTAAAATCTACATATTCAAAAATGCCAAGATTCAACAGCATTTTTTGCACTTTATTGAGAGAAACAGAAGAATTATACTCCATTTCATAAATCAACGACAAATCAACCATGGCTTCGCCCCATTGATTCTTTTTTTCTTGCAAAACTTTGGCAAAAGGGAACTTTTTCTTTAAAGAAACCACATCTAACGTACTAGTAACCAATTGAAATTGTGCATTTTCTATTTTGTTTTCTACAGATTGGAATCGATAATCTTCTTTAAGCTTAAAAATCAATGTTTTATCAAGGATTCCAGCATTGCTATCGTAAACAATTTGCGAAATGGCAAAGAAAGAAAATAACCAAAGAAAAATAGATAAATAAAAATACTTCATATATTTAATTTTTTAATATATTGATAATCAGGAATAAAATCCAGAAAATCAATTTTTTCTTGTTCAAAATTTATATGTGCACAATAATGTTCCAAGCCATTGGTCACAATCAAAATAGGAGCTTTCAAAACGGTATTATAATTGGATGCCTGCATAAACGTATCTTGACTGATTTTTATTTCCGGAGCTTTGCATTCAATTATCATCACTGGCTTTGCAGAAGAGTTAAAAACAAGGATATCAAATCTTTTATCCATATTATTGGCAATAATTTTTTTTTCAACTCCAATCAATGATGCAGGAATACTATTTATGTTAACAAGCAAATTGAGAAAATGTTGTCTCACCCACTCTTCATTTGTCAAACGAACATGTTTTTTTCGAACAAAATCCCAAACATATCTCTTTTCATTCTGGATTTTTGTACAGATTTCGTATGAAGGCAGGTTCAATTTTATCATTTGCAACAACTTAATGAGACAAAGATAATACATAAATCTTTGGAAAATCGATAATTATAAAATCACTTTTGTAAAAAAAACATTGTTGTCTAATGAAAATTTAGCAAATCAATGTAGAATGAAGATTGTTTAATTACATT
>JAQUHH010000280.1 GCA_028683685.1 Bacteroidales bacterium | reverse complement strand
TTGGGCTTATCTAAGGTGCCAATAATATGAAGCAAAGTTGATTTTCCGGCACCTGAGGCACCCACTATACTTATAATTTGTGATTTGGAAATTTCTAAATCTATGCCTTTTAAGACATTTAAACTTCCATAAGATTTCTTTAAATTTTCAATGACAATCATATAATTATATTAATTCATGCAAACCTAATTATTTTTTTCGACTTATAAACGTTCCTGCATCAAAATGATAGATTATTTTTAATGCAAAAGTAAAGTTTTGATCTCCATCAAAGCCATTTCTTAAATAATCTAAATAATTTTTATCTGCATTAAAAAGCTCATTAATAAATTCATTTTTATATGTAAAATAAAGCATGCTCCCTGGTGCAAATTCCCATTGCAAGGTCAAATCTATATTAAAAACAGAATACGTAAAATCATAATTTTCATCAATATCTACCAAGGTGTTTTCCAAAGTTCCATTATTTTGCAATAGATAAAATTCAGAATAACTACCTTGAGACCAATAATAACGACCTTTAAAATCAAGACCTAAACGATTGGAAATCATATGTTTAATTTCATATGAATTTTCGTATGTTTTTACTAATCTTTTGCCAAATACAATGGATTCATCCAATAATTTTCCTGCAAATCCCCTTTGTCCTATTTTTAGGGCATACGTGTTTTTTAACTTCATTTGAGTTTTATTGCCAATTCTCAAAACGGGTGTAATTGTAAAAGAGTGATTATTTGCATTGAAATCATAAAAATAAGCGTGACTGTATCCCCCATCCAAAGCAAAAGGACGACGATAATCACTGGAGAAATTCAAATATGATTCAAAATATCTGGGAGATAAATAATATGCACCTGCTTTTCGAGCTTCGTAATAATCATAATATTGAAAAGGACGCCAATCAGATTCAGACCAAATGCTTAAATGATCTCGGGTTGTAGCAATAAACCAATAACGAATCGCATTTTCTGTCTGTTTTAATGTAGATAAACGATATGCATAGTCGATGTATAGAGATTGATTTAAATTTAGCAACTTCCAAAAAGGCGTTTGAACCCGGCGACTTATTGTGATATTATTAGACATCTCGTCATTGATAAAATTTAATCCTAAATCATTGGGATTGTAGTTTTTATCTTTAAAATATTGATTAAAAGAATAAATCCATTTACCACTCACTTTACCTACGGACAAATCATATTTGAACCCTTCGGAAGCCGATTTGTTCCAAAACTGCTTTCCCATTTGAGAACGACGGCTCATTCCGCCCAACAAATACATTTTATATTTTCCATCTCCGAAATAGTATGAGCCTCCTAAAGCTGAAACATTGGCTTGAACTTCATCTCCTTGACGAATGGTGTTGGCATTGCTGAAAAACAGATTCGATTTATTTTTAAAAGCTTGGTCTACAACAAATAGGGTGTAATTTGTTAGAGGTTCTGTTTGAATTTTTCTTTTAGATAAATGATTGGTTTCTACAATGGCATCTGTTTTATTAGTGATGGCATTGAAAACGCCTATGGCTAGCCCTTTTTCATTTCGACCATACAATTTAAAGGCATTAATTAGTGGAGCTGTTGCTGGATTTGAAATCAAATTTTCATTGGTGTCCAATGATGTATAAACAGATTGATAAGCAGAGGGTTGCTTTCCTATCCTTCTGGAATAGAGCAAGTTCCCTTTATTGAAAAATGAAATAGATTCATTAAAAAAAGGTCTATTTTCGCTGTATTCAACTTCAAAAGCGGATAAATTTTTAATCAGATTATCCGATTGTATTTGCGAAAAGTCGGGAAGTAAAGAGACATCCATGGTATAACTCTGATTGATTCCCCATTTCATATCCAAACCGCCTTTAGCGGAATTCGACCCAATTAAATTTCCATTTTCATTAGGCGAACCTATGAATGCAAAATTGGAATAAGGTTGAAGAAATAGTCTCAAAGGAGGATTTATTTTACTTAAACTATCACTTTTAGACCAATATTTTATATCATTGTCATCCAGCTGTTTAGTAAGTTTCCATTCTGATAACTCACGTTTTTTTCTAATGTATCTATAAAACTGAACTCTCCAGTTTTGGACTTCCGTTATTGGAAAAGAAAAAGCTGAAAATGGAATTTCCATTTCCAGCGTCCATCCTTGATTATTAATGTTTACTTTGCTTTTCCAAACGGCATTATATGAGGCATCGCTTCTTCTCCACTCTGTTTGCACTCCAGAAGCAGTTAGCCTAAAATAATATGCATCCTGCATTTGGTTAAAAGGATCAAATTCAAAAGCAAAATAATCGGCATGCAAATCGTCATCATCTCTCATTCCAATTTGACGAGCAATATTTTCAGAACCGTTTTCGTACATGCGAGCAGCAATATATAATGCACGATTGTCGTAAAGAATCCAAACCTCAGTTTCTTGCGTAGGAGGCTTATTCCAATAAGGATCTGATTGTTTAAAACCGCTTACTTTAATTGCTTTTTTCCATACATCGTCATCTATTAAACCATCAATATCAGGTGTATTATCAGTTCGTGTAAAGACTAATTTTTCATTATTTTGAGCGGCTGAAGAAAAAAGAATGAGTAAAAAGAGAATCGTAAAATAGTTTTTCATAAAACGAGAAAGAAATTATAAAGCAGCTAATATTTTAGAGAATAAAATCATGATAACCAGTGCAAAAGGATAAATGGTAGCATATGCAATTTGGGGAATGTTGGTATTGCTGAGTTTCGCTGCTGCACCCAGTCCCGGAGTACTTGTCATTCCTCCAGTAATCAATCCAAGTAAAGCCAATGGATTAATTTTGAAGACTTTATATCCCATCCACCAACCAATAAACAAAGGAAGAATAGTGATTATTGCTCCAATTCCAAACAATAAAAACCCTTGTTTTTCAATCGTTTCTACCATATTAGAACCAGCGTTGCACCCAACGGCAGTGAGAAACATAAGCAATCCCAGTTCGCGGAGCAGAAAGTTGGCATTGCTCGACATCGTCCAAATAATAGGACCTGTTTTCCCAATTCCACTCAATACAAGTGCAGATATTAAAACTCCTCCTGTAATGCCCAACGAGAATGTGAATGATTGGGAAAATTGAAAAGAGATACTTCCCAATAAAACGCCTATAATAATTCCTAATGTAATAGGCAAAAAGTCAGTTTCTGAAAGACGATTGGTGTCATTTCCAATAAATGTGGCTGCATTCTTCATGGTTGATTTATCAGCAGCAATCAGCAATCGGTCGCCAAAACGAAGGTGAGTATTTGGATCTGGAGTAATATCAATTCCACTTCTACGTAAAATGGCAATAGAAGCATTAAAATTTTCAAAAAAATGAAGTGATTCGATAGTTTTATTAATGATTGTTTTATTGGTTACCAA
>JAQUHH010000027.1 GCA_028683685.1 Bacteroidales bacterium | reverse complement strand
TCTGAATTATATTTTATTAGATGGTTTTTTGAATCTTCAAAATTTGGAATTTTCAAATGAAAAACATCTTTAGATTGTTTTTCAAAATGAGGTTTGATTGGATTTTTGGTTAAAAAACGATTCGTATTTTCATCCTTGTTTTCATAATCATATTCCAACAGAATAAGATCTTCTGAATTCAGTCCAATTGTTTCATCAAATCTCAACTCAACGAGATCTGGAGCAATTAAAAAAGCAGATTTCAGCAATGGACCATTGCTTTTCTCAAAAACGGTATAATTATTTTCAATCAACATATTCGTATCTCACTCCACTTTTTTAATTCTAATTTATTTGTTTAAAACTCTCATTACCAATAATGTTCTGCTGGGAATATATATTTTAAGCAGAAATCCCTCCTCAGTATAAGAAGGAGTATATTCCATATTGAGATCCAGTCGTCCAAAACCACCATATATAATATCATCCGAAGTCAATTCTATCTTTCTCACTTTATCATCTGGCACCGAAAAACCGTAATCAGGAAAAGAGTGATTTGGGTTAAAATTAAATATAAAAAAAAGATCTCCGCGAGAGAAAGCCAAAACTTGGTCATACGTATTTGCTTTAATATATTTTATTTCATGCAAAAACAGATTGTTTTTTTGCGCCATTTCTATCATTGCTTTATCAAACGAATTAAGATGTTGATATCGCAAATTAGAATCATCTACCAAACTCCATTGACGACGTGCATAATGATACGACCAATTATTTCCTTCTCTGGGAAAATCGATCCATTCAGGGTGACCAAACTCATTGCCCATAAAATTCAAATAAGCACCTCCAGCTGTTGCCAAAGTAGTCATTCGTATCATTTTGTGCAAAGCGATTCCTCGGCTAATTTTCAGATTTTTACTCCCCACATGCATATTCCAATACATCTCGGCTCCAATCAAGCGGAAGATAAGCGTTTGATCGCCCACCAATGCCTGATCATGTGATTCGGCATAACTTACTACCTTTTCATCCAATCGCTTATCTGTACAGCGGTAAAACATCTCTCCCACATTCCAATTTTCATCTTCCAACTCTTTGATTATTTTTATCCAATAATCAGGAACTCCCATTGCCATTCGAAAATCAAACCCAATTCCGCCTTGTTCGACGGATACTGCCAAACCAGGAAAACCACTCATATCTTCAGCGATTGTAATCGCATTTGGATTAATCTCATGTATTAAAGTATTGGCCAATCGCAAATAAACAAGTCCATCAATATCCAAATTCTCACTAAAATAGTCATCATAGCATAAAAAATCTTGTTCCAGACCATGATTGAGATACATCATACTAGTCACTCCATCAAAGCGAAAACCATCAAAATGAAACTCTTGTATCCAATATTTACAATTGGACAATAAAAAGTTTAAAACTTGAGGTTTTCCATAATCAAAACATCTCGAATCCCAAGCCTGATGATTTCCTCGCTCACCTTGATGAAAAAACTGATGAAAGCTACCATCGTAGCAACTTAATCCTTCCACTTCATTTTTAACAGCGTGAGAATGAATAATATCCATAACAACCAAAAGACCGAGTCTATGTGCTTCATCGATTAGGGCTTTTAGATCATCCGGTGTCCCAAAACGGGAACTGGGTGCAAAAAATGAAGAAACATGATAACCAAAAGAGCCATAATAAGGATGTTCTTGAATAGCCATCAATTGCACAATATTATAACCTTGCGAAGCAATTTTCGGCAATATTTGTTTTTTAAACTCACTATATGTCCCAACTCTTCCTGCCTCGAGTGCCATTCCAACATGAGCTTCATAAATTAGCGGAGTAATGGGTTTAATAGGTACTTTGTGCTTCCATTTATATTTTTGATCAGGATTCCAAAAGCGAGCAGAAAAAAGATTTGATTTTTCGTCCTGAACAACCCGAGTAGCCCAAGCCGGAATTCTTTCACCAGCACCTCCCTCCCATTCAATCCAAAGTTTATAATTGCTTTCATGAGACAAGACATTATTAGAAAGAGTAAGTTCCCAATTTCCATCACCAAATGACTGAAAAGCAAAATCCTCATCTTGTTTCCAATCCGAAGCATCGCAGAGCAAAAAAATAGCTTTAGCGTTGGGTGCCCATTCACGAATAACAATATTTTGTTCCCCAAGATGAATTCCATAAAACAGATGACCATTGGCTTCATCCATGAGTTTGTTTTTAGGAGAACCAGTAAACATCGCTTTACTAATTTCAGATTGAACCACAATATTAAGAATCTCTTTTTTATAGGGCATTAAAAAAGAATCATTTTCAACATAATCGAGTTTGATTTTCATAGGAGCAATGTTTTAAAGAGTAAAAATACAATTAAAATTGGAACATTAATAAGTTTTGAACGTATACCAATATGTTTTTGAGAATTTAAAATAAAAAAATTGAGTGTAAGTAGTTGCATTTATATTTTTTTGATTAAATTTACCGTGTTTAAAAACAAAAAAAAGTAGAAAATTAAATAAAATAGCAGATATGAAAACAATCCGTAAAAAATTATTTTCGTTTTTAGTCATTAGTTTGGTGATTTTGGCTTCATGTAAAGAGGACACTGTTCGCCCAGACCCACTGGAAGTACCTGAAGAAATGACAATGACAGTAAAAATAAATGGAACCTCTCATACTCCTGTATTATTTGACAATTATATCACCTTAACCAGTCGTCAAGATTCAATACACGGAAAATATTTAGTTTTAAACAGTTTGATTAACGAAACTCAAAAATTTGAAATTGCAATTACTAATTGGGTTTCTCAAGGCGGTCATGAATTTGGTGTTTTTCCCAAAAAATATCTTTTTAGTGTTGCCGATACTCTACGTCGCTGTGAAGCCATTGGCAATCCTGATTCTATTTATTGTGATGGAGCCGTTATCCGTTATTTCTTAAGCGATGACTATGTTTATCAATCACTTGATGATTCTGTTAGCTTTGTAAATATTACCCGATGTGATCCTATCCGTTTTAAAATTAATGGAAATTTCAATTCGATGTTAATTGCGTTGCCTCCATTTGAAGACACAATATACGTTCAAGGTTCATTTGAAAATCAATATTATCGAGAAAGAGGATACTAAAAATTTAACCTCTTTTTGCAATCAAACAAAAAAAAACTCAGTGCATTAATGCACTGAGTTTTTTTTATTTGCAGAATAATGCTTAATCAATTTCAATGAATATTTAGATTAGTTCTAAAAAATTCAATGCTAATCAAATATGAAATATTTCCTGACTTCGACACTTTTTTTAAATCATTTTACAAACACCAATTAATCAATTATTTAGAGAACTTAATTCAACGAAATGGGTGAATCGGTTTTTTTAAATCCAAAAAATAAATATCAAATGAATTGATTTTGTCATAAAATTTGCAACATCGAAGCAAATTTTTCGCCAAAATCATTTATACTTTTTAACATCAAACCCCGCATTTCATGCGGGGCTATTAATATTCGACACCAACGGCGTCGCAATTTTTAACAAAATCGTGATTGTAATTAGCAAATTTAATTTCACCAGTTTTGCACAATTGCATTTTCCCTTTTTCAATTAGGGTGAAGCGTTGTCGAAGTCAGGGGGTTTTAAAATCTTGTTTTGTAGAACCTACAAAATAATTTCATTTTATTGATAAGCAGGTTAATATAATTAGAATATTGGAATTCCCTTCTCCAAAAATAAATCACAAATAAGCAAGAAAAAAGAATTTTATGACCTAATACAACAAAAAAATACACACTCGCCCAAAACAAAATTTTCGGTTATAAAGTTCCATTTATTTTCCTTTAAAGACATCAAAATAGCTTGGAATATTGAAAAAAGAGTTCATCATACTTCTGAAATTTTGGCGAGTATAAGGATTGAAAAGATCAATAATGATAATAGAAATCAATAGTGAAAAAATAGAAGCCCAAATGGCTCCAGTAGACTCATAAATCGGAATCAGATAAAAATTTAAAGCAACATTTATAGTGGCTCCAACAACACCTGTGAGAAGAAAATATCGGAACAAATTGAAATTGGTGATGTAGAGTGCTTTGGCAACGCCATAATTAACAAAGACCAAACGAATCGACATTAAAGCCATCAAAGCTCCCGCCTGGACATATTCCTGACCGTATAGAAGCACCACAATCCACTTGCCAAAAAAGACACAAAATGCGATTAATGAAACAGATACAACAAACATAATTTGATACACTTTATTCATTTTTAGCATAAAAAGAGCATTGCTGTGACTTTTTGCTTTTGCCAGTTCGGGCGCCACTGTACTTTGGATAATCATGGGAATGAAACCAAAAAGAGCAATCAGCTTGGCTGCCGTCGAGAATTGTCCCAATTCGTATTCACTTACCCAGTCGCCCAAAAATATTTGGTCAATATTTTGCTGGACAAACATCATTCCTGCTGTTAGAATAAGAGGCCAACTTTGCGATAATAAGTCTTTTGCAGTCGTAAAATCGAGTTTCCAAGTCGATATTTTTTCTCCACTTTTTTTATACCAAAGAACCAAAAACAAAGCTCCTATCGCATTTTCGGCAAATTGCATCCATACAAACCATTCCAAACTCATTCCCCAAACAATCAAAAACACTTTCGCGACCGCACAGGTCAAATACCCAATGCTTTTGGACAAAACCGTATATTTTGATTTCAATTGAGATTGATTATACAAATCGATAGCGTCGAAAGCAAGAAAAACATTGGATGAAGCGATGATAAAAACATAGTACATCATCTGCACATCGTCGGGTCGTCGAAAATAGATCATCAGAATTGCGAAAAGCGTCATAAATAGGCTTCCCAGCAGTTTCACCATAAATGACGCTCCGATTAACTCATTTTTGCGAAGCGGATTATTGACAATATCGCGAACTACAATTCCATCAATGCCCAAATTTGCCAATGGCGTTAAAATGGTAACAAAAGCGATGGCATAATTCCAAATTCCAACATTTTCGGGTCCCAAATAACGATACGCCCAAATATTAACAGCCATTACAACGGTCATTTTCAGCACTTTATCTAAAAATAACCATGCAAAATTTTGAGTCATCTTTTGCATGCCTTCCCGACTCCGAATTTTTCGAGACATAAAGTTGGGAAGTAAACGCAGAAAAAGATTCTTTATCATAAATCTGAAATGAATTAAATCACACTACAAACGTACGGAATTTTTTCTTGTTGCTCATATGGAGACGTTTTTTTTCAGGATTTAAACAAAAATAAATGAACACGACATTCTATAAAAACTTTTGTTGTACTTTAGTGTTTTAAAACAACAAGATTTTGAACATATATTATACGAAACAGCGCTGGAAATGGATATTAATAGGCTTGGTCACCTCGATTTTTGCCGCTTCGATTGTGTATTCTAATTTTGTGGTTAAACGAGTTTCGAACGAAGAGCGGGACAAAATCAAAATATGGGCCGATGCTATTCAACGAAAAGCCGCAATTGTCAACTATACCGAAGAGTTTTTTGAGCGAATTAGAGAAGAAGAACGCCGCCGTGCCAATTTGCTGGCAAAAGCGTACAACAAATTAGCAACATCTGGATCTTCGGAAGATATTACGTTTTATCTTGAACTTATTTCCAACAACAAAACCATTCCCGTTATCCTGACCGATGAAGAGAGAAATATTAATGGCACGGTAAATTTCGAAATCAACACAGATTCTGTCCGTGTTCTTGAAGGCGAACTTTTGGAAGAGTTTTCTCAATTCAAGCCTATTTCCATCAATTACTATGGCAAACATTACATGTATTTGTATTACAAAGAATCTCAAATCTACAGTGATTTAAGAACTGTAATTGACGATTTAATAGAATCATTTTTCAACGAAGTAGTGGTAAATTCGGCTTCTGTCCCCGTTATTATTACCGACAGCACAAAATCGCGCATTATCACTTTTGGAAATATGCAGTTGGACTCACTTCACATTACCGAAAAGGCGGATTCGATCATCAAAGACATGTCGCAACAAAATTTGCCCATCGAAATTCAAATTCATGGATTGGGAAAAAGTTTTGTGTTTTATAAAGAATCGGTTTTGTTGTCACAATTGCGATACTTCCCATACGTTCAGTTTTTTGCCATTGCTGTTTTTTTATTGGTGGCGTACCTACTTTTTAGCATTTCTCGGCGATCAGAACAAGACCAAGTTTGGGTTGGAATGTCGAAGGAAACGGCCCATCAATTAGGAACCCCACTTTCGTCCCTTATTGGATGGATTGAAATGCTTCGTTTGCAAAATGTAAGCGAAGAAATCATTGCCGAACTCGAGAAAGATGTTCAACGACTGGATGTTATCGCACAGCGGTTTTCGAAAATTGGCTCTTCACCAGAGCTTAAAAAAGAGAATTTGGTTAAAGTGATCAATGATTTTGTGGAATATTATAAAACAAGAACCTCCTCGAAAATCAATTTTTACATTTATTCCGATCCCGCTGATGAAATCAACTTGCCACTCAATCGATATTTGTTTGAATGGGTGATCGAAAATTTGTGTAAAAATGCAGTAGACGCCATGTCGGGTGCAGGAAATATTAATTTTGAAATTACAACAGATTCAAAAAGAGCATACATCGACATTAGCGACACCGGAAAAGGGCTTGCCAAAAAAGATTTCCAAACAATTTTCAAACCTGGATACACTTCCAAACCTCGTGGCTGGGGCTTAGGCTTGTCATTGGCATATCGAATTATAAAGAAATATCACAAAGGGAAAATATTTGTAAAAAGTGCTCAAGTTGGAAAAGGAACCACGTTTAGAATTGTTCTACGAAAAAAATAAGAAAATGATAAAGAGAAAATCTGATTTTATACGAAGTTTTGATGGAAAAAACTTACATTTAACCCAGTGGTTTAAAGAAGACACAAAGCCCAAAGCCATCCTTCACATCGCACATGGCATGGCTGAATATGGGGAAAGATATGATCATTTTGCCCGCTTTATGGTCGATCACGGCTTTGTGGTTTATGCCAACGATCACCGGGGACACGGTTTTACACAAACCGACGGGAAACTAGGTTTTTTTGAAGCCAATGACGGTTGGACTTATGTGGTAAAAGATTTGAAAACCATCTCTGAACACATCAAACAAAACCATTCTGACGTGCCATACATTATGCTGGGTCACAGCATGGGCTCGTTTCTTAGCAGGACTTTTGCGATAAAATATCCCGAAGAACTGGATGCATTAATCTTATCGGGAACGGCTTTTCATCCTGGGAAAATGGGAAAGGCAGGCAAAGTTATTGCAAATATTCAAAAAATAATTTTCAAAGCTCATTCTCCTTCAAATCTTCTTAATTTTTTGACTTTTGGACATTACAATAAAGCATACAAAAACCCCAAAACGAAATTTGATTTTTTATCCCGAGATTCGGAAGTGGTTCAAAAATATATAAAAGACGATTTGTGTGGTTTTGTCTGTCCAAATTCGTTTTTTATCGACCTCATTAATGGGCTGGATTTTATTCATCAACCCGAAAACATTCGACACATGAAACCAAAACTTCCTATTTTGCTCCTTGCAGGAACTGCAGATCCCGTGGGTGATTTTGGAAAAGGTGTCGAAAAAGTTTTTAATTTATTTCAGCAGGAAAACATGACGGATGTAAGCCTAAAGCTATACCCAGAAGCCCGTCATGA
This sequence comes from Bacteroidales bacterium, assembly GCA_028683685.1. Classification (GTDB taxonomy): domain Bacteria; phylum Bacteroidota; class Bacteroidia; order Bacteroidales; family WCHB1-69; genus JAQUGA01. Next base: position 6,569 of record JAQUHH010000027.1, on the reverse strand, counting down.
AATACTTAATGAAATTAACAAAACAGAAGTTTACAAAGACTTGTTAAATTGGATTTATGAAAAATTCCCTAAGTGCTTTAATCAAAATTAATTGCACATGTTTGGGTTTTATAATTATGTTAAAAGAGAGCTTAACTTTGCAAAGAGTATAAAAAAAAGCTACTTTTACTTTTTCCCTAAATTAAAAAATGAAGAAACGTTGGGTCATACTGGATAAACAAGAAAATCAAAAAACGGATGAATTATCGAAGCAATTAAATAATTTACATCCAATTTTGGTTCGACTATTGGTTCAAAGACAAATTGACACAAAAGAGAAAGTTAAAGCATTTTTTAAACCAACTTTAAAAAACTTACACGATCCATTTCTAATGAAAGATATGGATAAAGCTGTTTCACGACTTGATAAAGCCATCAAAAATCAAGAAAAAATATTGGTTTATGGGGATTACGATGTAGACGGAACTTCTTCCGTAGCGTTGATGTACTCATTTGTGAAGACATACGATTCCAATATCGAATATTATATTCCCGATCGCTATAAAGAAGGATACGGAATTTCAATAGAAAGCATCGAATATGCTAAGGAACAAGGCTTTACATTAATCATAGCCCTGGATTGTGGCATAAAAGCACACAATCAAGTTGCCAAAGCCAATGAGTATGGAATCGACATTATTGTATGTGATCACCATCGACCGGGCGATACTTTGCCTGCTGCGTATGCGGTACTCGATCCAAAACGCGAAGATTGTGATTATCCATTTAGAGAACTGTCTGGCTGTGGTGTAGGGTTTAAGTTAATTCAAGCATATACCCAGTTTTTAAACCGCCCCATCCATGACATTGTAAAATATCTTGACTTGGTGGCCATTAGCATAGCTTCAGACGTGGTTCCCATTGTTGACGAAAACAGAATTCTTGCTTATTTTGGTCTTAGAGTTATTAACAACCAACCCAGACCTGGCATTGAAGCTACTATTCTTCAAAATATTACGCTCAAAAAAACAGATACTAAAGAAATACCTTTTACGTCTATTTTTAATAAAGAAATCACCATTAGTGATTTGGTTTTCACCGTTGGGCCTCGAATAAATGCTGCTGGACGAATGGATACAGGCCGAAACTCCGTAAAACTTTTAATTACGGAATCTTTGGATGCAACTCTTAATATTGGAAATAAAATTAAACAATATAACGAAGAGAGAAAAACCAAAGATCGTGAAACTTTTGAAGAAGCTCTACAAATGATTAAAAAAGATGATAGCTTTGGAAATAAAAGATCTCTTGTTATTTATAAACCCGACTGGCACAAAGGCGTGATTGGAATTGTGGCTTCTCGTTTGGTCGAGCAGTTTTATAAACCATCCATTGTTTTTACCGAATCAAATGGACTTATTACTGGTTCTGCCCGTTCGGTTAAGGATTTTGACATATACGATGCCATCGAAGAGTGTGAGTCTTTTTTAGAACATTTTGGCGGGCATAAATATGCTGCTGGATTGTCGCTCCTGCCCGAAAATCTTTCCGCATTTATGGAAAAATTTGAAGAAGTGGTTCAAAGAACCATTACGGAAGCCTCATTACATCCCGAAATTGAAATCGATAGCGAAATTCTTATCTGCGATATTACTCCAGATTTTTATCAACAACTCAATCTTTTTGCTCCATTCGGACCTGACAATATGAGCCCTATCTTTATGACCACCATGGTTTATGACGATGGACATGCTAAACAACTTGGCAATAACGGCAATAAACACCTGAAACTAAATATTGTACACCGTACAGTCTCTTCGTATCCAATTCCTGCCATCGCTTTTGGATTGGGTGATTTTTATGAAAACGTGAAGGATTCCAAACATTTTAATATTTGTTATCACATCGAAGAGAATATTTGGAACAACAATACAACACTGCAGCTAAATATCAAAGACATGCAGGTATATGTGAAGAAAAAAGATTAGTTAATTTTCAAATTTGTGGATTCACTAATTTGAAAATTAAATATTTTAAAAATTTCACATCGGCATTTCGGTCATTAAGCGGAACAATTCAGTGAGTCCAGACTCTCAAAATTAACTGCACCAAAACATCTAGCTAACTTAAATTCTCTGCAAGGATAACAAAGAAATTGGCGTTTTTAAATATTACTAATCTTTATCGAGAAAATTCAAACGCTCCCATATCCGGAACTCCTATTCTTGGAACTTCATTTTTATCGTTAGGAGCAAATGGAATATAAAGTTCATTGCCCGCATCAATAGCAGGAGAATTGGGTGATAATTCAAAATCATAATTCACATAGTCCTTAAAAAGTGGGTTTGAATTTTTCTTGCAATTTACAAAAGCTCCATTATTGCTATAATTATAATCTGTTTTAAGAATGCTATGATCGAAAAGATATTGAACATTAGATTGTGGAATGGTATCCATTTCAAACTCGTTAATATTGTTGCCAAACACAATAGAATTGGCAAAAGTCAGATTTAGATTATTTGCAACCGTAGTATTATTGCTCACAATATAGTTGTTGAAATAAAAAGCAGGAGTTTGTCGAACTCCTTCCGACCAATAATTGGCAATCGTATTATGAATAAAATTGTAAGTTCCACCATAGGTGAGTGCCACACAATATTGACCGCAGTTTGCAATGACATTATTGGTAGCATCAATGGAATAATTTCTGCTAAAAAGACCAATTCCAGACGCATTAATAATTTCGGTATTTTCAAGAATCAACTTATTTCCCATCGAATTTTCAAGCGTTTCGGCTTGAATTCCAATAAAGGCATTTCGGATGACTGCATGTTGAATCACATTATCCTGACTTCCTTCATTTATCCAAATTCGGTCCCACTGTCCTGAAGCATCGTTGTACCACTCTTCGGGGCGATCGCCTCTAAATAATACCGTTTGGTCTTTGGTTCCATTCACTTGAATATTTCCTCCTTGGTAGACCCAAATTCCAGAATTTTTATGAAGGTATATTTTCGCTCCAGCTTGTATTTGTAAACTGGCCGCTGAATCAATAACAGCATACCCATAAATAACATAAGGCTTTGAATTATCCCAAACCACAGATTCCCCAACATTTGAAACAATTTTATACGGAGGCAATCCATCGCGATAGGTGTCGGCAACAATAAAATTAGCATCCTGACCAAAGGCTACCAAATCAATATCCTGAATATTTCCATTGGTGCTAAAAACAATAGAATCTGTAATTAAAAAAGGATTATTTTGATTGGAAGGATTGATATTTACTTGAATAAAAATGAATAAACTATCTTTTGATTTAATTTTAACATCCGAAAATTGAATTCCTGCTTGCCCATCAACATTAATGCTATAAGCTGATTGAGAGCCACCTGCCAATGAAATAGAAGAGATATTCACCGCTTTGGAATATGGATTATAAACCTTCAATTGACGAGTTGCTGTTGTTATGGTTGAAAAAACAGTATCGAAAGTGACAATCTCCTCTGAAAACTGAAGAACTGCATCCGATTTGTCATAAAGTTGCTCCTCTTTTCGACAATTTGAAAACAAGACTGTTATTAAGATTAAACCAAGTACCCATGGAGCACTTTTTAATATTTTCATACTTTATTTTTGATTAGATTGAAATACAAACGTCAAAAATACACAAAACTTATTTTATCGAAGTTTTTTTTGAATAAATAGTGCGATTTTGATTTTTTTCATCACATTCTAAATCTTATTGCCATAAAAATAAGCTCTGTTAAAATAAGGAAAAAAAGAATTTAAATACTATAAATCAGAATATTAAATAAGTAAAAATATTTTGATAAGAATGCGTTTTTAAGTCTCAATTTTAATACTTTTGCCTCGAATTAAAACACGGGATGAAAGACTTTTTTTCAAATAAAAAACAACATAAAAATATTTATTTTTGTATCCATAAAAATAATATTTTATTGATTTATTTTATTTTTTTTATTCAAAATTTTTATGGACAAAAAATAATTGGAAATTGGAATCAATTAGACAAAGGCATTTGGTACGCTGAATACAAGGCTATACGAAAATCGAAAATTTCAGATTCCAAAATTTCGGTGATTAAAATAAATCCTTCAAATTATAATTTAGAATTAAAAATTACCACTCAAACGGATTCCATTTTTAGAACTTTGCCTGAATGGTGCGAAAAAGAATCGTATGTTTTTGGAATTAATGCTGGAATGTACTCTTTGGTAAATAAATTTAAAGCTACTGGTTTTATGCGAAATGGCAATTATATCAATAATTCTGTTTTTAAAGATGCTTTTAACGCTCTGTTGGCATTTAATCCAAAATCTCTTGATTTTCCAAAAATTAAAATTATTGATTTGGTCAATGAAAAGTATGAGGACTACAAATCAGAATATCAATGTTATGTACAATCTATACGTATGATTGACAACGAAGGAAAAGCTGTTTATTGGAGTGCAAAAAGTAAATTGTCGTGCAGCATGACTTTATTGGCTATTGATAAAAAGGGAAATGTTTTGTTTTTATTTACCAGAAGTCCATATAAGCCCAACGAAATGATTGATTTTATGCGATTGAGCGATTTACAAATAAAAACGGCCATGTATCTCGAAGGCGGACCAGAAGCCTCTTTTTACATTAATTTGCCAGATACAGCATTTGGAAAATTTGGCAGTTATGTTTCTCAAACCTATCCAACAGATAAAAATGATGAATTTAAAAAAATGCCAAATATTATTGGCATAAAACAAAAATAAAATACAGAATATGAAGTTTTTTAAAAAAATGTATGCAAACAAATTTATTCGATATAGCTTTATCGTGTTAGTATTATTGTTTGCAGCAGAAGGATTTATTCTAACAGCATCTTTTTTTGCCATTAAACTGCATCTTTTCAATGACCCCGGAGCAGTAGATTATAACGATCGATATTTTCAGGATATTCAAAAAACAGAGATGCTTTCTAAAAATGACACATGCAACAATCCCGTTCGTTCGGTATTTGAATTTTATCAACAATTGAATGTTTTAAATTCGCACTATCCTTACAATGCCATGAAATTACATTCTTGCTTTTTGAAACATGAAGATATAAATTTAGCACAAAAAATGATTCAGGCAATTCAACTGGAACTAATTGACAGTACAGAGCTTGTCAATGATATGAAAGCCAGAACAGTGTCTCAAAAGAACAGAATAGCTTCCGATAAAAATGCTTTTTCGTGGATGAATATTATAGAGTGGGAAGATTTTAAAATTGCAGTGGCAAAAGATTCTTTAATAATTGATAGTGTTTCGAGAGTGACAAGAGTAGAGCCCCGATTAATTGTTTCGGTTCTGCTTGGAGAACAAATGAGATTGTTTAATTCTTCGAGAGAGGTCTATAAACAAGTAATTAATCCTTTGAAAATTCTTTCTGTTGAATCAAAATTTTCCTTGGGTGTAACAGGCATTAAAGAAGAAACCGCCAAACGAACCGAAAGATTCATAAAGGATACAAATTCGGTTTTCTATTTGGGAAAAGAGTTTGAACATCTGCTTGATTTTTCAACAGAAGACACTTTAAATGAAAGATTTAATCGACTTGTAAATTACAGAAATCATTATTATTCATACATGTATGCAGCCTTAATTATTCGACAAATTCGTCAGCAGTGGCTTGATGCAGGATACGACATCTCAAACCGACCAGAAATTTTGGCAACGCTATTTAATTTAGGGTATGCAGTTTCAATTCCCAAACCAAATCCTTCGGTAGGAGGTTCAAGGATTATTGTCAACGAAAAAATGTACACATTTGGCTCTCTGGCATATCAGTTTTATTATTCGGGAGAATTGGATCAATTATTTCCATATAAAATCAACTATTGGTAATATTTTTTTGAGAATAATAGAATTGCTTTATTTTCTTTAAAACAAAGTTATGAACAAGCATCTTTGAAAAAAAACTAAGAACATTAATTTTTAATTCAAAAGAAAATAGTATAATTGCTAATTATTTTCAAAACAGACTATGAAAGGTTTTATAATTTGGTTTTTATTATTTATCGGGATTTCCATGCAAATTTTTTCTCAAGAAATTTTGATAGAAGGAAATTATTGGGATAAAAATTTATACATCTACAATCCGAATCCCATACAAAACTCTTGTATAAAATCAATATCTGTCAATAATGTAATTGTGGATTCTGTTTTTAACTCTAATTCCGTAATCATTAATTTGAAGAATTTTGGATTGCAAACAGGCGACAATCTACTACTTATCATTCAACACGAAGAAAATTGTGAACCTATTATCTCCAATTTAGATGCTGTCAAACGAAGCAGTGAACTCTTTTTGGAATCGTTTAAATACATTCGACGACAAGGCATTTTACAATGGGATGTAGCAGAATTAGACAGCGGAAAAGTTTTTGAAATAGAACAGTATTTATGGGGAAAGTGGACTACAGCAAAAGCTCTTGGATTATCCGACACCATCTCTATTAGTATATACAATCCTATATTAAGCTCAAAATTAAACTTATTCCGAATCAAACAAACCGATCCCAATCAAGATATTGTAACCTACACTA
>JAQUHH010000279.1 GCA_028683685.1 Bacteroidales bacterium | reverse complement strand
AGCGGCAAAAATGGTGAGCAACAAACCACTGGTGGTTCACATGCATGCCACAGAATTTGACCGCTCTGGGCAAAATATTAATCCTGTTGTTTTTAACATCGAACGCGAAGGGATGATGGCGGCCGACAGAGTGGTTGCGGTAAGCAATTACACCCGAAATGTCGTAATCGAAAAACATGGAATTCCTGCTGAAAAAGTTTTCACTGTTCATAATGCCGTGGAACCCAACGATAAGGAAAACGAAAAAACCTACACCAAAGTTTTAAATGAAAAAATTGTTACTTTTTTAGGCCGAGTAACCTTTCAAAAAGGACCTGAATATTTTGTTGAAGCAGCATATAAAATATTACAACGTGACAAAAATGTCCGTTTTGTATTTGCTGGAGATGGCGATATGATGCCAAAGGTAATACGCCGTGTTGCCCAATTACGAATTGGCGACCGCTTCCATTTTACTGGATTTTTAAGAGGAGAAGAGGTGGATAAGATGTTTGGATTAAGCGATGTTTATGTCATGCCTTCGGTAAGCGAGCCTTTTGGGATTTCGCCTTTAGAGGCCATGCGATCGAATGTTCCAGTTGTTATTTCAAAGCAATCTGGCGTTTCTGAAGTTTTGAAACATGCTTTAAAAGTCGACTTTTGGGACGTAGAGGCAATGGCAAATTCGATCTATGGATTGCTCCATTATCCAGCATTAACCGAAATGTGTATTGAACTCGGCAAAGAAGAAGTCGACAATTTATTATGGGAAAATGCCGCTTACAAATTAAAAATGATTTATCAAGAACTTTTAAAATAATATGCCATGAAAACTTTATGTTTTTACTTTCAAGTACATCAACCGTTCAGGCTCCGCTCGTATCGTTTTTTTGACATGGGAATTGATCATCACTATTATGATGATTATCAAAATCAATATTTGGCAAAACGAATTGCTGAAAAATCATATTTACCCATGAACAAATTGATTTTGAGCCTTATTGAACAATACGGAAAAAAATTCAAAGTGGCATTTTCAATATCCGGTATTGCATTGGATCAGTTTGAAAAATATATCCCCGAAGTTATTGAAAGTTTTCAAGCATTGGCAAAAACAGGATGTATTGAATTTATTGCAGAGACTTATGGACATAGCTTAGCTTCACTATCGAATACCGATGAATTTGAAATTCAAGTAAAACAACATGTCTCAAAAATAGAAGCCCTTTTTGGGCAAAAACCCAAAACTTTTCGAAATACCGAACTAATTTATTCTGATGATATTGCCGAAATGGTTGGAAAGCTTGGATTTGAGACCATGTTAACCGAAGGAGCAAAACATATTTTGGGCTGGAGAAGTCCAAATTATGTTTATAAAAGTGCGGGCGAAGAATCATTGCAAATATTGCTTCGCAATCATAATCTCAGTGATGATATTTCTTTCCGTTTTTCAAAACAAGATTGGGTTGAATGGCCTGTAACGGCCGATAAATTTGCATCGTGGTTAAATCAGGTTCCAAGCGAGCACCAAACGGTGAATATTTTTATGGATTATGAAACATTTGGCGAACACCAATGGGCTGAAACTGGAATTTTTGATTTTTTTGCGGCACTTCCAAAAGCTGTTTTAGAACAAACTCCATTTATTTTTGCAACTCCCGCAGAAGTTAGCAAAAACTTTGAAGCTGTGTCCCCTATTCACGTTCCATGGCCGATGTCGTGGGCAGATGAGGAAAGAGATATTACTGCATGGCGAGGAAATGAACTTCAGGATGATGCTTTCGAAAAGCTTTACAGCCTCAGTGAAACCATTAAAGAGATTGAGGATCCACAAATTTTAAGAGATTGGCTTTATTTGCAAACCAGCGATCACTTCTATTATATGTGCACAAAATGGTTTTCAGATGGAGAAGTTCATAAATATTTTAATCCCTACGGCTCGCCATATAATGCATACATCAACTATATGAACGTGCTTTCAGACTTCATAGACAGAGTGAATAAAGCACCCAAAACAAAGAGCACGAAAAAATAATTATTTCTTCGTGCTCTTATAAGCTTTGAGTTGAGGATAGAGTTGGAATTATGATTCCTTAATTTGATAAAAGCATCTTTTGGGTGAAAAGATTTTATCTTCACTTTTGAGAACTTTTATCACTTTGTCCAAGTCTTTTTTATCCATTCCTGCTTTTTCTGCAATGTCGCCGGGGCGAACAGCATCACCAATTTCCGCCATTACTTTTAATACTTTCTCTTTTGAATCCATAATTTATCAATTTTGTTTAGTTTAAAAACAACAACTCGCATTCTTTGTTCACAAAACAAACACTAAACGGAAAATAAAAGCGATGTCTTAACATCTTTTCAATCTTAAATAAACAAAAAGCACTTAAAAACATTACTTTTGTCTAAAAGTAAAAGTTATCATATGAAAATTATACTCAATAATAATCTGGAAATTATCCAAACCACGGACGAGATTATTTGTATAAACGACATTTTGACTTTTAAAGACTTCAGCCAAAAACGATTCATTGCATTGGTAAACAACAAAGTTGTAAAAACTGAAAGCTTTGACATTCCAATGATTCGAGAAGGCGATAGGGTTCAAATTATTCATCAAATGGGCATTTTTTAGCATGCAACTCACAAAAAACACCATTAAATTAATAAAATCTCTGGAACATAAAAAGCATCGAGAAATGGAGCAGCTTTTTGTTGCCGAAGGCTCAAAAATCGTTCTTGATTTTTTGAAGTCAGGATTAAAACTGGTTCATTTATGTGCATACCCAGAGTGGATTAAAGAACACCAAAACTCGATTAAAAACCTTGATAATCAAACAATTGATATTGGCGAATCGGAAATGAAAAAGATAAGTCACCTCCATTCTCCCTCACCCGTTCTTGCCACATTCAAAATCAAAAAGAATCAAATGTTTGATTTTAAAAACAATACTGTTTCAAGCGTTCTTTTTTTAGACGGGATTCAAGATCCTGGAAATTTGGGAACTTTAATTAGAACCGCAGATTGGTTTGGAATTAAGAATATTGTATGCACAAATAATTCGGTGGATTGCTACAATCCTAAAGTGGTGCAATCCACCATGGGTTCATTGGCACGGGTTCATATTTCATACTCCGAAATTGATGAATTTTTCAAAATTGTTCCAGCTGATTTTTCCATTGTTGGTTCATATATGGAAGGCACTCCGATTGGTAATTTTAGTTTTCCATCCAAATCAATTTTAATAATTGGCAGTGAAGGAAAAGGAATTTCATCAGATACGGCTTCCTACATCACACATAAAATCTCCATTCCAAGACTTTCCAAAAACAACGACAAAAACAGCATAGATTCTTTAAACGCCTCTGTTGCAGGAGCCATTATATGCTACGAGTATTCAAAAAACAGATAATTAAAA
>JAQUHH010000278.1 GCA_028683685.1 Bacteroidales bacterium | reverse complement strand
CTAGTGCTTCTATTAGTGGATCATACACGCTTATTGGAGGTGGTGATTCGGTTGCTGCCATTAATATGTATAATTTGGCAGACCAAATATCTTATGTCTCTACGGGTGGCGGAGCAATGCTCGAATACCTTGAGGGAAAAGAACTTCCAGGAATAAAGGCACTTAAATAATTGAATTATATCTATAAAAAAAGGTTTCAAATTAAATTTGAAACCTTTTTTTATGCTGCGTTTTAAAAAATATTAATTGCTCTTCTGAACTTTATTCTCTTTATTGGTTGATCTTCCAAAAATCCCACCTCGGTAGTTGGTGTCTTTTTCTTCTATATCTTCAAGTGCCTCTTCTTTTGGTATTACTGCATGTTTTTCCCTTATTGAATCTGAACCTATTGTTAATTCATTTACTACCTCCGAGAAAATATTTTCAGTGTGATCTCCTTGTTGAATATAATATTTAATTGAACGATAAAGTTGTTGGCTGTCGGTGTTATGTTTTTCAAAAATTTGATTGTAGTATACCGTAGTCATTGTTCTCATATCGGCACCTTGATTGGCTTTAAAGTACAAGGCCGCTTCTAAAATTAAAACATCTTTAATAAGGGGCGCCAGATGGTCTTTTTCAATTATACCATTTGAGACTTCCATTTGAATATTCTCTTTAGCTTTGCGATTGCAAGAAAATAAAATGCAAGCAAAAATCAGAAAAATGCTTATAGAGAGTGTTTTTATTTTCATTTTTATCGGTAAAACATCAAACGTTCTCCTCTAAAATCTTCATCAAACTCACCTTCGTGAAAAACTTTTTGTCCATTAATAAAAGTAGACACAATAGTAGAGTTGAAGGTATGATTCTCAAATGGAGACCACGCACATTTATACAAGATATTTTCTTTTGTTACTTCGTAAGGGCGGTTCAAATCCACCAAAACGAAATCGGCAAAAAAGCCTTGTCTAATAAAACCGCGACGATCAACTTGAAAGCATTTAGCAGGGCTATGACACATCTTTTCGGCAATAATTTCCAAGGTTAACTTCCCTTGATGATACATTTCGAGCATCATTTGCAAGGTATGCTGAACCAATGGAACTCCAGATGCAGACTTTAGATATTTTTGTTGTTTTTCGTCCATCGTATGGGGTGCATGGTCGGAACCAATAACATCAATTTTGTTTGCATGAAGCCCAATTAATAGGCCATTTTGGTCATCTTGGCTTTTGATGGAAGGATTGCATTTAATTTGTGCACCGTATTTTTCATAATCCAAAAAGTTAAACCATAAATGGTGAGCACAAACCTCTGCTGTGATTTTTTTCCCCTCCAAAGGGATTTTATGGTCAAATAATTCAAGCTCGCGAGCCGTTGACAAATGCAAAACATGCAATCGAGTATTGTATTTTTTTGCTAAATTAACCGCAAATTCTGTTGATTTGTAGCATGCTTCCTCGCTGCGAATGACAGCATGGCGGTCAATTGGAATATCTTCTCCAAATTTTTGAATGTAGTTGAATAAGTTCTTTTTAATGGTTTGTTCGTCTTCGCAATGAACGGCAATCAGGAGTGGGGCACAAGCAAAAAGATGTTCAAGGGTTGCTTGTTTGTCTACCAACATATTTCCAGTTGAAGAACCCATAAATATTTTAATGCCACAAACCGTTTTGGGATCTGTTTTTATCACTTCTTCTGCATTATCATTGGTAGTACCCATGTAGAAAGAGTAGTTTGCCATTGATTTTTTGGCTGCTATTTGAAATTTTTCTTCTAATTGTTCTTGAGTAATTGCGGGGGGACTGGTGTTAGGCATGTCCATAAATGAGGTTACACCGCCGGCTACTGCTGCTTTTGATTCGGAACCAATATCGGCTTTATGAGTTAAACCAGGTTCTCTAAAATGGACTTGATCGTCAATTACTCCAGGAAATAAAAACAGACCATTTGCATCAATATATTCAGTAGATTCATCTAATAAAATGTCTTCAATGCTATGTTTGTTATTGATAACCAGTTTAATAAAGCCATCTTGGACAACAATATCTCCTTTGAATATTTTTCCTTCATTAACGATTTTTGCATTGTGAATGAAATAATTATTATTGGCCATTGAGAAATGTTTTAAATACGATCTTATGTTTTTCTGATAATTTTTTCTGAGTTTCGGAAAATTCCATATTCTTCTTATCAAGAATCTGGTTAATTTTCGAACTGAGTTGATTAAATCTTTTTTCCTTGTCTTCTGTAAATTCTTGGTCCGATAATTTTTTCAACTCAATAATTTCTGGATATTCATTTATAGCGATTGATAGATACGCATTAAACATACTGATTGCAGCTTTTTTTAATGAAATATCTGGGTCTATTTCCTCAATTTCCTTTACAGCGGTCAAGGAGGTTTCTATTTGATAAATAAAATCGTTTAATGTTATTGGAATTGTCACTGTGTCGTTGTCCATAATCGCATTAATGAGTTTTGTTTCTGCATTTATAACCGCATTTTGTTGAATGACAATAGCATTGTTGTAACGATCAATTTCTTTTTCGGTTGGACCACATGATGTTAAAAATATTGTGATGAATAGACTAACAATAGAAAATTTGAAAAATTTCATGGTCTTATTTAAGTTTTTCATATTTTCTAAACCAGCTGTTTATTTTCAACCCAATTACGCCTAAAATTGCTTCTTTAAATATGCCTTTCGACATCTTGGAAGTGCCTTCTGTTCTGTCGGTGAAAATAATGGGTACTTCGATAATCTTGAAACCAAGCTTGTATACATTGAATTTCATTTCTATTTGAAACCCGTATCCTACATGTTTGATTCTTGAAAAATCAATATTTTCTAAAACAATTCGTTTGTAGCATTTAAAACCAGCTGTTGTATCTCGGATAGGAACACCCGTAACAAGGCGAACGTATGAAGAGCCATAATACGACATCAAAACCCTTGACATTGGCCAGTTTACAACATTTACTCCATTGGAGTATCTTGATCCTATGGCTAAGTCGGCACCTTGTTTGACACAGGCATCATGAAGTCTTAATAAATCATTAGGATTATGAGAAAAATCAGCATCCATTTCAAAGATGTATTGATAATCTCTTTCCAAAGCCCATTTAAAACCATGAATGTAGGCAGTACCTAAGCCTAATTTGCCTTTTCTTTCGGCTATGAACAGTTTTTCTGGAAACTCTTGCATGAGTTTTTTTATAATGTCGGCTGTACCATCAGGAGAATTGTCTTCTACTACAAGGATGTGAAATGGAAATTCTATTGAGAAAACTTTGCGAATAATTTTTTCGATGTTTTCTTTTTCGTTGTAGGTTGGTATAATAACAAGGGAGTCCATAATTGATATTGTTTTTATTAATTACTGTACTTTTGGTTTTCGAGCAAGAATTAAATAGACTGGATA
>JAQUHH010000277.1 GCA_028683685.1 Bacteroidales bacterium | reverse complement strand
AAGTTCGGATTTTGATTGGTGTAATATGCCCAATGAATTGATAACTACAACACCAAACTATTCAGTTGAGCGTAATGCAATTGCAATTTTACTATCTGATTGTGGTGATAAGGCAGAAATGGAATATTGCAGTAGTAGTTGTGCTTCTTCAACTACTATTGGAAAAGCAAGACAAGCGTTACAAAATGATTATAATTACAGCAATGATATGCAACATAGATACAGATGGTTAACCATAAATTGGAAGTCTAAAATGCGAAACAGTTTAGATGATGGTGACCCAATTTTATATGGTGGAAATAGCGATGACGCTGGTCATGCTTTTGTTTGCGATGGATATGAGAATGACAACTATTTTCATTTTAACTGGGGTTGGAATGGAAATTCAGATGGTTATTTTTATATTGACGATGATGACGGTAGCCCAGTGATTGACTATAAAAGATGGCAGGAAGCAGTTTTTTACATCCATCCAGACCAGCAAAGCAATGTGTATTGTATTGATTGCAGTGAAATTATTTCGATTAGCAACATTGTTTCATCTATAAATCCATATAATCCAAACTTCCCATTGATTACATGGAGTGGGATTTCACCATTGTATAATTACATTCCATTCTTAAATCCTATAAGACCATTTGCTTCTGATATTATATTTGAAATCGGAGAAATGAGATTAGAATATTTTGACATTACAGCAGGAACAATAAATGTCGATAATGTTATAATACCAGATAAAACAAATGTTTATTTAAAATCTTATAATGAAATAGTGATTACAAATTTTGAGACAAAAGATGGAGCAGAATTTACGGCTGAAATCATTCCATGCCCAGATAATACTAATTCAGCGAAGTTAAATGAACAGAATAGTACAAACATCGGAGATATTGAATTTACTGATGGATTGTATCATGACAAGTATCAAATAAACCCGAACCCTTGTTCTTATGAGACTAACATAATATACTACGTTGATGAAAACGAATTATTTGAAATAGCAGTGTATGACATTTATGGAAAAAGATTAAAAACTCTGATAAAAGGAAGACAACTGAAAGGAACTTACAGCATGACAGTAAATACAAATGAATTTCCAAATGGTTTGTATCTCTGTGTATTTAAAAATCAGAAGGAAACAAAGACAATAAAGTTTGTAAAATTATCAGAATGAGCAAAATGGATTAGTAAAAGTAATTTCACTGGATGGATTTCTGTGTCGGACAGAAGCTGATTTTTACATGTTGTTTTCTACGGAAATTATTAAACAAACATCATCAAAATGGGAAGAGTGGATTGATAACGCCAAACGATTATTGCCTAGAGTTTCGCCAAAGATTACAATTAGAAGCGATTCTATAAATGACTTTTCATTGTCGTTTGATATTACTTCTGGTTCGCATTCTGAACATGATATTTTAGATTTACCGCAAAAAATTGCAGAAGAAAAAGAAATATCAATTGTGGTGTGCATTGATGAATTTCAGCAAATTGCACAATTCTCTCACTCAAAAAGTTTTCAGAAAAAAATGCGCAGTGTTTGGCAATTACAAAGCAAAATTTCGTATTGTTTGTAAGGGAGTAAAATGCATATCCTAAGTGAACTTTTTTCGAAGCAGAGCATGCCATTTTATAAATTTGGAGATGTGATTTTTTTGCAAAAAATATCTGAAAAAGATTGGGTCAAGTATATTTGCTCCCGATTTGAGCAATCTGGTAAATCAATCTCCGTTGATTATGCAACTAGAATTTGTCAAACAGTAGATTGTCATTCGTCGTATGTTCAACAATTTTCGTGGTTGGTATGGATTAAAACTCAATCGATTGTCAGCGAAGAGAATTTTATTGAAGCGTTAGAAGACTTGTTTGACCAAAATAAAATTTTATTTTATCGCAATATTGAAGAATTGACTTCTTATCAACTCAATTTTTTAAGAGCAATTATAAATGGACTTGATAGTGAATTTACCAAGTCGGAAAATCTCAAAAAATACAATTTAGGAACCTCAGCAAATGTCTCTCATTTAAAGAAATCATTGGAACAAAAGGAGATTGTTGATATTGCAGGAAAGAAAGTTTCCATTCAAGATCCCGTTTTTAAACTTTGGTTAAAAAATGAAATGATTGTTTCTAACTCTAATGAATAATCTCTTGCTTACATGTTTGTTTGTAACAATGTTGTTAGTAATCTGATTTTAGGTGTTTTTTTTCGCTACGCTTTTATTTGGTGAATGGTGAATCCATACGGACGATTATATCGACGATACTAAGACATTTTAATAATCTGGAGAAAGCAATTAATAATTAACAATTCATAATTAAATTATCATCTGGCAAAAACGCTCATACCGTGAGGTATAAAAAACATATTAACAATTATTATATAACAAAAAAATCATATAAAAAAAAGAAAAATTCAACAAACACTTCCTAAAAAAAATAATTAATCCCTCAACCCACCAAAGTTCAAAAAAAAGCAATAATTTCGATGCCAAAAAAAGAGCATGAAATTTCCTTTCGCTAAACTCCTCATATTATTTACATTCTGTTTTGGTATTCACATATTTACACATGCTCAATCGCAGCGTTTTTTGGTAAAAGACCACGAAAACCTGCCCATGATTGGGGCTACTATCAAACTTATTGCCCTTCCCGACTCTACCATAAAACACAGTACAACCAATAATGCCGGAATCGCCATTTTCGAATCAGTGAAAAATGGACTTTATGAAATTCAGATTACGTACGTTGGCTTTGAAACCATCACCAAAAAAATCAGCATCAAGCCCGAACGCAAAACCATAGATTTCAAAATGAGTCAGCAGTCGGTATTCTTGGGTGAAGTTGCCATTGTAGCTCGCCGCCCGCTTATCCGTCAGGAAGACGACAAAACCATCATCGACCCAGAACCCATCGCCGAAACTTCCACCAACACTTTGGAAATTTTGGAAAGCACTCCCGGCATTTATGTAGACCAAGACGGCGGCATTTTTCTTTCGGGAGCAGCACCAGCAAGTGTTTTCATCAACGGGCGTGAACAAAAAATGAGCTCGCAAGACATTACCACACTTTTGCAAAACCTTCCTCCCGGAAGCGTTCAGCAAATTGAAATTCTCCGAACGCCATCCACCAAATACGATGCAGCCAGCACAGGTGGAATACTAAATATTGTACTGAAAAAAGGAGTCAAAATTGGACGTTTTATGACTTTATCAGCGGGGATGAATCAAGGAAAATACGGCAATCAGTTTTTAGGGTACAGTCTGAATAACAGCGGTAACAAAAGTACCCAATACCTGAATATTAATTATAATTACAACGATCGTTTGGAAGAGTTAAACTCCAATCGCTTGATAAAAACGGATACTTTTCTTACTCAAACCGCCCAAAATAGAAATAAAAGAAATCAGCTCT
>JAQUHH010000276.1 GCA_028683685.1 Bacteroidales bacterium | reverse complement strand
GTGGGGCTTGTGGCAGTAGCTACACTTGCATGCCAAGATCCGTCAGGATTAATCAGAAATTTTTGAAAATTCCAAGCAACAGGAGCATCTTGCACGCAATTTCGTGACTGCATTGTGAGCCATTTGTATATTTCATGCTGATTGCTTCCTTTTACTGAAATTTTAGACATCATCGTAAAAGTCACTCCATACGATTAGCATACATTTAGAATGGAATCTTCATTGTAAGGCTCTTGATTTTGAAAATTATTGGCTGGAAATCCGATAATTTCAAAATTATATGGATTGCTTATTCCGCCGTAGGTTTGGTAAAGCTGTTGCAATTGAGCATACTGACTCGTATATCCACAATACGAAGCGGTGTTGACAACCAATACTTTCTTGCCAGCAAAAGACAACATATCGACATTGTTTCCATGGATGTCAATGGCTGAAAAATCATGAAAACTCTCAGGACACTGGGCGGTAATGGTGATAGTGGTTACAAATATTAAATACAAGTACAGGAGAGCTTTTTTCATAGTAATGGATTTATTTGGTTGAAAGGGCAAATATAAATAAAAATATGATTTGTTGATTTATGGTTTTAAAAAAGTGACTGGGTAACTGAGTGACTGGGGGACTAGGCCCTCACGGCAGAATAATAATTAGCTGATGTGATTATGAGGGAAAAGGGGAAAGGGGAAAGGGAAAAGTTGAAAGGTAAAAGGTAAAAGTTGAAAGGTAAAAGGGGAAAGTTAAAAGGGGAAAGTTAAAAGGGGAAAGGTAAAAGTTGAAAGGTAAAAGTTGAAAGGTAAAAGTTGAAAGGGGAAAGTTGAAAGGAAAAAGGGGAAAGTGCCTAACGGTAAATAGAAAAAGTAACTGGGTAACTGGGTAACTGGGTGACTGAGTATCTATTTGATAATTGATTTCCGTAATTTTAAACTCTTAACTCTTAATTCCTCCCTATCTCATAATCCAGAAAATACCAGCTAAGATGGCGATAACAAGTAAAATTACACCCATTATTTTCCAAGCACTTTTGGGATAATTTCCACAAATATCTCCAGTTTGTCCATTAATTAAGAAGTTATATATTTTATTTTTATAGCGATATGAGCTAATCCAAATGGGTAGTAAAACATGTTTGAACGTGATTTCACTGTATTTGGTGTTTTGTTTGCTAATCCTTTGTTGATCGCCTCCAATGTTGCTTTTAATAAGAGATTTAACCTCTTCGTCCATTTTTATTTTAGCTCCATCAAAACCCTCTTTTAGGTTAATTTGATAAATTTCTGTTCTAAAACCGCTCACAAATTCTTCTTTGTAATTTACAAGCTCTGAATAGTTCCAATTGGTTAATTGATTCGCTAGTTTTTGGGGCAAAGATTTGGATGCAGCCACCAAAACATCATCAAAAAAATGAGAAACAGTGCCAGAAACGTAGCTCCAGCGGACTTTAGTCACCGATTCTTGTTTTCCGTTTTGGGTTTGTGTTGTCGTATAATTAGTACCTCGTTCGCCAAAATACTGAGATTCTGCTTGAGCATCGTAGGTCCAGTAGGGGGTATAGACACCTGTAATAGAATCGAGTTGAGCCATTTTTTTTAAAGCATTGGGGGCAAAAAAATGACTTTTTATCCATTTTGAATAAAGTTCCTGTCCTTTGCTTTTGGAAATATTAAATGGAATTAAATATTTGGGTTTTATTATTCTTTTAAAAGATTCATTGGCTACAACAATCGCGGTACCGCAAAATGGACAATTTGAAGAAGTAACATTCTCAGGCAGTGTGCTTTGAGCTCCGCAAGCATTGCATCTTATTTGGAGTACATTGATGCTCATTTCATCGTCCATGCAAACCTCTGAAATCATTTTTTCAAAATCCTCTTCAATGACCTCTATATCTTCTTCCAGAATTTCATTTAATTCGCCACAATATTTGCATTTTAAGCTATGTTGTCCGGGTTCAAAAGTTAAAAAAGCTCCACAATTCTTACAGGGAAATTTTTTATGTTCTTGAATTTGAACATCTTCAAAATTATTTTCTTCGCTCATAACTCATTTATTAATTTTGACAAAAATAAAAAAAATAACTTAAAAAAAAACATTTTCAAAAGAATGATTAAAAAGTTAATCACTTTGACCAACAAGGCAGTTGGAAATGATGATTTTAAATTTCGTAATTGACTATCGAATAATTCCAAAAACTCCCCAATCTTTGGTTGGTGAGCGGAGTCGAACCAAAAACTCTACTTAATCTTTCGTAAATAATTACTAATCAAATCTTTAATAGAAGGATAAGTTTTGATTAGAATTGGATTTAAATCACTCACATCTACCCATTTAGCTATTTCAATGGCTTCAGAAGTTTGGGGATGCAATTGGCTTGAATCGGAACAATTCATTTCGTACCAATGCGTTTCTTTCATGCACCGTTTTCCTTCCAGGGAGTATACATGAAAGGTAGAAGTTATTTTTCGGCTCAATGTAAGATTATTAACACCTGTCTCTTCAATTACTTCTCGATAAGCAGCATCATCAATTGCTTCGTCTTTTTCGACATGCCCTTTGGGTAAATCCCATCGGTGAAAACGGTAAATAAAAAGAATTTGATTTTTTTCGTTGCGAACCACTCCGCCAGCAGCTGAAACGTAGAATAATCGTTTTGAGAAAATCTCAAATAATGTTTCTAGCTTATCTTTTGTATACACATATAGATCTCGAATGGTATTGTCTTTTTCAAATTTGATGATTTTTGAAAGGAACTCTTTTTCACTGCTAAATTCATAATAATCATCTCCCGACTTAAGTGAAATTAAATTGATTTTATCCGTCATAATAATAGAACGGTTGTTGTAAAAAACTTTGTATATTTGCCTCTCGTTAATCATAATACAACTATTTTATGCAATCAAAAAATCAATGTGCACAATTACTACTGCAAATAAACGCAATAAAATTGAATCCATCAAATCCTTTTACATGGGCATCGGGTTTGAAATCTCCAATCTATTGCGATAACCGTAAGTCTTTATCGTATCCTGAAGTCCGTGATTTTATCCGTGATGAATTCGTAAAAATCGTTAAAACCCACTACGGAAACCCAGATGTAATTGCTGGTGTTGCCACAGGAGCAATAGCGATGGGAGTTCTGGTGGCTCAAGCCCTTAACAAACCATTTGTGTATGTGCGTAGCGAAGCTAAAAAACACGGAATGACAAACTTAATTGAAGGGGATATCAAAGAAGGACAATCTGTAGTGGTGATCGAAGATTTAATTTCCACTGGTGGAAGCAGTTTGAAAGCCGTTCAGGCTCTTCGCGAAGCAAATTGCAAGGTCTTGGGAATGGCGGCAATTTTTACTTATGAACTTCCAAAAGCATTGGAAGCTTTTGTTCGAGAAGTAGTTGATTTGCAAACTATTACCGATTATTC
>JAQUHH010000026.1 GCA_028683685.1 Bacteroidales bacterium | reverse complement strand
TCAATGAAATAACTCAAGATTATTACTTTGTTGCAGATATTTCAAAATATTCAAAAGGGATATATATTGTTCTTGCTAAATGTTTGCAAACGGGCACATTTTCGTCAACTAAAATATCTAAAGAATAGTCTAACATTTAAGTTCTTCTCGAATCTAATTCATGCTGATACTCAAACGGATTAAAATTATTTTTTTCTAGAAAAAGATTGAGTTTTTTTCTTTTTTGAGGTGGTTTTTTTAAAACGAGCGATTCCTTGTCGTGCTTTTAAGATGCTGACGTTTAATTCAAAACCAATAAGTAAAGAAATTGAATTAAAATAAAGCCACATCATAACTACAATTAATGTTCCAATAGAGCCATAAAGGGCGTTATAACGAGTAAAACTAGAAATGTAAAAATCAAATCCAATCATAAGAAGCAAAGACATCAAAGTTGCCAATGAAGATCCAGCAGAAACAAATCTATAATATTTTTTATTGGAAGGAGCAACATAATAGATAAATGAAATGGCAAAAAAGACAAGCATCATTACGATGATCCATTTAAGAAAAACCAGTAAATAAACGGCAAATGCTCCCGTAAGAATATGCTTTACTTCGAAATAATTGATAAAAATTCGTCCCAGAGCGATAGCGACAATCGATAAAATAATAAGTAAAGCAATAATTAATACGAGCAAAAGTGAATAGAGTCGTTGTTTTATTGCAGATCGGGTTTCTATTTGATAAAACGACCTATTAAATGCTTTGCTAACAGCCATCATACCATTACTTGCTAAATATATAGAAAAGAGAAATGAGATGGAGAGCAATCCTCCGCGTGGCATGCTCACAATATCAATAATAATTCGTTCAATGACGCTCCATGTGCTTTGAGGAATCAAACCTTCCAAAAATCCCAGCAACATCGGTTGGAAATTTGATATTGGGATGTAAGGAATTAAGGAGAAAAAAGATAATAATGCAGGGAAAATGGCTAATAAAAAGGTAAATGATAAAGCTGCAGCCCTCTGAGATATGTCTCCCTTAAATATTCCTTTTAAAAAAAATTCGCCTACAAAAAAGATTGGAATATTGTCGAAACCGGGCAGTGTAATACGTTTTAAAATTACAATGGCCAATCTAACAAAATACAAACCTTTAATAAACTCAATAATTTTTTTAAACATTCTTTAAAATACAGCTTTTAGACTCAAATCCAAACTTTTTATATGATGTGTAAGTGCTCCCGAAGAAATAAAATCAACACCTGTGAGTGCATATTCCCGGATGTTTTCATGCGTTATTTTTCCAGAGGCTTCTGTTTCATATTTGCCTCTAATTAATTTCAATGCTTCACTGATTTTTTCAGGAGAAAAATTATCCAACATTATTCTATCTACGCCTCCAACTTCAATAACTTCTATTACATCTTCTAGAGAACGAGTTTCAATTTCAATTTTCAAATTTTTTCCATTTCTTTTCAAATATTCATGTGTTTTTTCTATGGCTAGACGGATGCCACCAGCATAATCAATGTGATTATCTTTTAACATAATCATGTCAAAAAGTCCCATTCTATGATTTTCTCCTCCTCCAATTTTAACTGCCATTTTTTCAAGAATTCGAATCCCTGGAGTTGTTTTTCGAGTATCTAAAATTTTGCAATTTGTATCAGCTATAATTTTAGAAAGTGAATTTGTGGCTGTAGCAATGCCACTCATCCGTTGCATAAAGTTCAAAATAGTTCTTTCAGCAGTAAGGATAGAAATGGCAGGACCGATGAGTTCAAAAGCGATATCTCCAAAATAAATATGCGTTCCATCTTCAATAAAGACATGCATTTGCAATTGTTCGTCCACTTGTTTGCAGACCTCTTTAGCAATTTCAATGCCTGCTAAAACACCCTCTTCTTTAACATATAAATTAGCTTTGGCAATCGCATTTTTATCGATAGACGCCAAAGAACTATGGTCACCATCTCCAATATCTTCGGATAAAGCATTTTTAATAATTTCAGGAATAGTCATTTTTAATTTTCTTCAAATTGTAACAACTGAATTAATTGTGCCGAACCAATACGTTTGGTTAAATAATAGGTTCGAAATGTTTTATTATTGGAAGACAAATATTGCCCAATGGTATACTTGCTTGAATCTGAAGATGTTCCTTCTTGTTTTACGACAAAACTTTTAGGAGGGTTTGTGTGAAAAAAATTACCTACCATCAACTCAGCCTGGGTTTTACTATAAGTCCCCTCATTGCCAGGAAGAATTAAATCAATACTGGAATTAAAGTTTCGTGCAAGATCTCGAGAATTGCCCGATTTTATTGCATTGATAATTTCAGAATTGTCCTGCATATTTGGATATGCAAAACTTAAAAACAAAATTCCAGCAATTATCACAACGAACGAAAATGTTTTTCTAAAAGATTTCATTATTCTATCGGTTTTTTAATATAAACCTGTATTTATTGCAAAAACCAAACCAAAAATAAAAAATGCAATTTTTTGAAGTTGATAATATTTCTGTTGCAAATATATCTATTTTATTTGAAAACTTGAAAAAAGAATAAAATTATTCATTCTTGTACCCCAAAAAAAAAAGAATATCCTTCTATTGCTAAACATTTTAAAAAATAGGATATAATTTACATTTATTCTCATTTGTTAAAATTGTGTTCATTATCAGACAGATAGGGTTTTAAAACAATACTAAATATATATTTTTATCTTTTTTTATCATTTTTGATTAAATTATATTATTGAAATCCAAAAAATTATCCTTAGTTTTGTCACAGCTAAATAATAAAATATCACAAATTATAAAGACAAATTAAAATTCACATATACAATGCAAAAACTACTATTATTAGGAGATGAAGCAATTGCTCAAGCAGCAATTGATGCTGGTATTTCGGGTATTTATGCCTATCCTGGAACTCCATCTACAGAGATTACTGAATATATTCAGAAATCAAAAGAGGCAGCCGAGAAGAATATTCACCGAACTTGGGCTGCCAATGAAAAAACAGCTTTAGAAACTGCCATTGGGATGTCATATGCTGGCAAAAGAGCAATGGCAAGCATGAAGCATGTAGGCCTAAATGTGGCTGCAGACCCATTTATGAACGTAGCTATTACGGGTGCTAACGGCGGTTTGGTTATCGTTGTTGCAGACGACCCCTCAATGCACTCTTCGCAGAATGAACAAGATTCCAGAACTTTTGGACGTTTTTCAATGATTCCAATTTTCGAACCAAGTAACCAACAAGAAGCTTATGACATGACTCGATATGCGTTCAATTTTTCGGAACAATATCAAATTCCTGTTATAGTTCGCATTACAACACGTTTGGCACACTCCCGTTCGGGTGTTACAATGGCAAAAAAACAGGAAGAAAACAAACTACAAATGCCCAAAAATCTTCGTCAATATGTTTTGTTGCCTGCCATTGCACGTAAACAATACAATGAATTAATAGAGAAACAAGTTCATTTTGAAGAAGAATCTGAAAATTCTATCTATAATAAATTTATTGAAGGATCGGATAAATCTATGGGAATTATTGCCAGCGGTATTGCATACAACTACTTAATGGAAAATTATCCAGACAGAAAATGTCCGTATCCAATTATTAAACTTTCTCAATATCCAATTCCTCGAAAAATGATCAAGAAATTGTACGATATGTGCGATAGTATCATGGTTATGGAAGAAGGATATCCAATTATTGAAGAACTTTTAAGAGGGATTCTTGATGATGGAAAAACAATTAAAGGGAGATTAGATGGCAGCTTGCCACGTGCTGGAGAATTAGATCCAAATTCAGTTGCTAAAGCATTGGGATTCAAACGTTATGAAGGTAATCCTGTTCCAGAAGTGGTAAAACAACGCCCCCCTGCTCTTTGTGTAGGTTGTTCTCATATCGATTCATACAATGCTCTTAATGAAGCTATTAAAAAATATGGTGAAGGACGTGTTTTTGCTGATATTGGATGCTACACGCTAGGAGCATTACCTCCATTTAATGCAATTAACTCTTGTGTAGACATGGGTGCTTCTATAACCATGGCTAAAGGTGCTGCGAATGCTGGTTTAGTTCCTGCTGTTGCTGTTATAGGCGACTCTACTTTTACGCACTCAGGAATGACATCCCTTTTGGATGCAATTATTGATAAAACGCCCATTACCGTTCTTATTCTTGACAACTCAACAACGGGGATGACTGGAGGTCAGGATTCACATGGTTTTGGAAGAATCGAAGATATCTGTTTGGGCTTAGGAGTTGAACGCGAACATTTACACATTATAAAACCGCTTCGTAAAAATCACGAAGAAAACGTTGCACTTATCGCTGACGAATTAGCTTACGACGGCGTTAGCGTAATTATCCCTACGCGTGAATGCATCCAAACTTTGAATCGTAGAATGCGTCAAAAATTCAAAGCGAAAGCGGAATAGTAAAATCATCATTTTATTCAACATTAAAAAGCATATACAATGAAAATAGATATTATTTTAGCCGGAGTTGGTGGTCAAGGAATTCTTTCCATTGCTACAACTATTGGCTATGCTGCCGTAAATAACGGTTTGTATTTAAAACAAGCAGAGGTTCATGGTATGAGCCAACGCGGAGGAGATGTTCAGTCAAATTTGAGAATTTCTGATGAAGAGATTTTTTCAGATTTAATTCCTAAAGGACAAGCGGATTTAATTATCTCGGTGGAACCCATGGAAGCACTTCGTTATTTACCGCTTTTGTCAAAAACAGGATGGGTAATTACCAACGATCAACCATTTAATAATATTTCCAATTATCCAGCAGTGGATGATATTATGGGAGAATTGTCTAAACTTCCTCAAAAAATTATTATTAATGCCGATCAAATTGCAAAAGATTTAGGTTCTCCAAGATCTGCAAATATGGTTATTTTGGGTGCAGCTTCTCCATTTTTGACCATGGAATACCAAATATTGGAAGATGCAATCGCTGCTCAATTTGCCAGCAAAGGACAGGAAGTAGTGGATGTAAATATCGCTGCTCTTAAAGCTGGACGTGAATATGCCATGAAAAACAAATAATATTTTTGATTGGTAATAAATTACTAAAAAAAGGGACTTAATATTAAGTCCCTTTTTTTATTTTCTCTCCTTTAAATTTACCAAAGAACTAAATATAAGCCCAATGATACAGGATACAATTGAGGTCCTTTATTATCTTTAAACAAAGTTGTAACGGAGTAAGTACCAATCAGATTTAAAAGACCATATCCAATACCCACGGTTAAATCTACACGAATGGGATTTAAATAAAAATCATTATGGTATTTATACTTTTGTTTTCCCGTTTCTTCCATCACAATTTTAGTATGTGATGTCAAACGGAGACCCAAAATAGCTCCCGCATTTATATGGAAACTCTTAGAATTGTGTCTGTTATTGGTTTGATATTCAAAAATCAAAGGAATCGTGATAAATGCAGAAGTGAGTTTGCTTTTGGTGTATTTATTGGCATTTACAACATCAAATCCACCATAAACAATATTTGAATCTCCAAAAACAGTAGCATTATTCGCGAAAAAATAATTGTTCCATTGAAATCCCAAACCAGTAATAAGTCCAACTTTTTGCTTATAAATATTAATATTTTGTTCGAGTAAATTAAGACTAAAAGTCAACGAACGAGTAAATTTTGCATCCAAGTATTCGTATCCAACAGGAACACTCAACTGATAGGTTGCATCAATATAATTATTGAAACCCAAACAAACACCGCCCCAGTTGCCATTAAACTTCTGTGGAGAGCGTTTTAGTTTCTCATACCACTCTTTTGCATCTATGGAATTTAAATTTTTAGTTGAGCTATCAATTTTAACCAAAATATCGGTAATCTCACGATTGAAAGATTCGTCAAAATCTTCCAATTTAGCTTCGTTGTCAGCATTATCATAAATGGATTTAAGTTGTTTTACTTTGGCAACATCATTGATTTCGATGCTTATATTTTCAGCATCCGAAAGATAACTTAGAGAAGAAGCGTCTGATATTTTTGCATTAATTGCATCTTTAGACTGAATTTGAGCTTTTGCAGCATCATTTAATTCAATGCTAACAAGTCCAGTATTCATATTTAGAGTGTTGACTTTGGCAGCATCATTGGCGGTTAGCTTAAATGATTTTACCGACCCACTAGTTTCAAAAGCAGAAGCGTCATTTACTTCCACAATCAGTGAATTCAACTCCAAAGGACCACTAAATATTGAAATATCATTTAGAACAACCGATAACTCGTTTCCAGCAAAAACGCCTTGTACATCAATTCTAGTCAAGTCGGATGCTTCAATTTTATTTAAATTGGAAACAGATATCCGGACATGGTCAGATGCAGATGGATTGGAAGCAGAAAGCTTCAAAACGCCATTTTCTATGGAATAAGAGATGCTTGTTTTTTCAGTTTCACTTCCCAAAAATTCAATGGAATTAGAGGATGCCTGAACAAGTTCTACTTTTATGTTATCTTTTGTATTAAGTGTATGAAAATCACTTATTAAGATTGTTTTTGAAGATTCATTCTGAGCATTGGCAGCAATGAAAAAAAAAGATATTGCCAAGGTCAAAATTCTAATTTTAAATTTCATGCTTAAATTGGTTTTAAGTTATTACTCGAACTGGACTGTACCCAGTTTTAGTCCATTGATTGCCTGTAGTTGTTCTTGCAAAGATTTTAGCTGAGCGTCATTTTTATCACACAAAACTTCCAATACAATAATTCCACGTAACCCCGTTTCGTCATCTTCAAGGCAACTTAAGCCTAATCTAGTTCTTATTATATTCCCATACATGCTCAATATTTCTTGAACTATGTATGGTTTTTCTACATTTTTTGTAATGTTTATTGCTATAATTGAAATCATGTTTTTCCCTTTTTAGTAAACAAATGACATTTTTTGAACTTCAATTCCTCCCACTTCTTTAAGTTTGTTTTCAAACGTATCCCACAAAGACTCATTTCCTCCAAGATGAAGCATAATAACGCCTTTGCGACTACAAACGGAATCATTTAGTTCGTGTGTTCCCATTCTTGTGTTAATTATGGAAGCATAATCGGAAAGTAATTTTTGGGTTCTTCCGGCTTCTTTAATCCTATCTTTTATTAAAATTCCAATGACTCGATTTTCTTTCATAATTTATTAATTTTTAGAAGTATAAATCACGTTGACCTTTTTTAATTTTTTCAATTCTATCTTCGATTTCTTTTCTAACATTGTTATCTTCAAGATCTTTTAATTCTCGTTCAATGACTTGCCAGCCTTTTTTAGCGGTATTTTCTGGAGCATAATCCATTAAATATTCTGCCAATGTAAGAATTCCATTTGGAGTACAAAAACGCTTGATAAATCCAGGCACAGAAAACTCCATAAAGTGTTCTCCTGTTCGTCCCATTCGGTAGCATGAAGTGCAGAAAGAAGGAAGATATCCTTTTTCTAATAATTCATCAATAACTTCATTTAGAGAGCGGTCATCATTAATTTTAAATTGTTCTTTGTTTAAATCTTGATCCAGATTAACGGATTCAGAATAACTTCCAATTTCTAGTTTTGTTCCACCATCAATTTGTGAAACTCCGAAAGAAAGTGCTTCGGTGCGGATATGAGCCGGTTCACGTGCTGTTAAAATCAATCCTGTGTATGGAACAGCCAAACGAAGAATGGCAATTAATCTTGTAAAATCAGCGTCACTCACTTCATATTCTGGTTTAATGCAGTTATTGGATGCAGCCGTAATGCGCGGAAATGAAATAGTATGAGGACCCACATCGTAGCAAGCTTCTAGGTGATTGGTATGACGAACCATTGCCATTACTTCAAATTTCCAATCATAAAGACCAAAGAGAGCTCCCATTCCAACATCATCTAAACCTGCTTCTTGGGCTCTATCAAAAGCTGTTACTCGCCAATTATAATCCGCTTTTTTCCCGCTTTTGTGATACCATTTGTAAGCTTCAGGATGATAGGTTTCTTGGAAAATCTGATACGTGCCAATTCCCGCTTGATGAACTTTTCGGAAACCTTCAATGTCTAAAGGAGCAGCATTGATGTTGACTCTTCTAATTTCTCCATTTCCTTTTTTTACGGAATATGCAATTTTTGTACATTCAGCTATGTAGTCGGCATTATATTCGGGATGTTCTCCGAACACAAGAACCAGTCTTTTTTGACCATTTTCTTCTAAGGCTTCAATTTCCTGTTTAGTTTCCTCTTGCTGGAGTGTTTTGCGAATGGCATCCTTGTTTTCGGCTCTAAATCCACAGTAAGCACAATTATTTATACATTTATTTCCAATATATAAAGGAGCAAATAAAACAATGCGATTGCCATAAACTAACTTTTTCAAAGTGCGAGCACCCTCTTTAATGGCTTCTATCAAATCAGGGTCAGTAGCATTTATCAAAACCGCAGTCTCTTCCAATGTTAAACGTTTTTTATCGAGTGATTTT
The DNA here is from genome assembly GCA_028683685.1 of Bacteroidales bacterium. Taxonomy (GTDB): domain Bacteria; phylum Bacteroidota; class Bacteroidia; order Bacteroidales; family WCHB1-69; genus JAQUGA01. The sequence continues at coordinate 5,931 of JAQUHH010000026.1, read as the reverse complement.
GCAATCACATCCAATACTCTCTGACGATTGGGACGAACAGATTTTAAATATCCTTCAATCTCCTCTATATCTAAGAAAGGTTTCATCCTTTCGTCTTTAATTTTATATTCTTCTGGGGTAAAAATCATATTTTTATATTTTATATTTTTCTTATCACAAAGATACGTTTTTTTAAATAACACCATTGAAAACAGCTTTGTTCTTTTTCTGGGAACGTAGAAAAATGGAAATGTTAGATAAAAATACTTAATTCGTTATTTTGAAGTTTATGAACGATTTGAGATTATCTTATGAAAATCCTATGTGAGCCACAGAACACCAATAATTTATTAAACCCTCTGCTCCATTATTAATAATTACTCACTAATTCTGTATTAGAGAAGTCTAATTTTCTTCTATAACTTTCTGATTATCTTTTTCTGCTTTCTTTTTATTGTCATTGCATTTTATTGGAGAGAATGTCTTTCCTACAAAGTAACCAATTAAAAAGACAAATGAAATGAGAATCACTAAAGGCATGTCAACCGTAACAAATATTAAACGAACCTTTGTTGTTTCAAGATTAAGCATGACGAATATGACGAGTAAAATAATTAATATTAAATTGATTACTTTCTTTGTAGTGTTTTCTTTAAAGTATCCCATGGCTTTATTATATTATATTTAAACATTATCATTGGCAAAAAGTTTTTAGATTTTACAAAAACATCAGAATTTAGAATTATTCTAATGTGACAGAAGTGAATTTTAATAAATATTTCTTTTATAATATATTTTTTTCTATACCTTTGTTTCTATTACAAAAAACATATTTCGATGAAATCTACACAAAATATCTTAATAATGAAGGCTTCGGGCGAAAAAGAAACTTTTGATGTTTCAAAATTAAAAAATTCTTTGCACCGAGCTGGAGCTGATAATAAAAGTACCGATTTTATTGTGGGAGAGATTCTTGACTGGCTCTATGATGGAGTAACCACTAAAAAAATATATTCAAAGGCTTTTTCTTTACTAAAGAGTCAAAGCCATTTAAATGCATTGCGATACAGTCTCAAGCAAGCTTTGCTCGAGATGGGTCCATCAGGCTTTCCATTTGAGCAACTTTTAGGAGAAATTTATCGAAGATTAAACTATGATGTTCAAGTTAATGTCATGATGGAAGGCAGATGCGTAACACACGAAATGGATATGATAGCTACAAAAAATAATACTCAGATATTGTGTGAATGCAAATATTCAAAAGATCAAGGGAAAACAGTGAGCGTACAAGTTCCTTTGTATGTGCATTCTCGTATAGAGGACATTCTTAAAATTAGAGAAAAGGAATCAAAATATGAAAATTATTCTTTTTCTGGATTAATTGCTACCAATACTCGTTTTACCGTTGATTCCATTCAATATGCAAAATGTGTAGGACTCGAATTACTTTCATGGGATTATCCATCGGGCAATGGTTTGAAAGATTTGCTTGAAAGAGAAAACGTATTCCCCATTACCATTCTGGAAAATCTGACTCAAAATGAGAAAACGGAAATTATGGAAAAAAAGATTGTTAGCTGTCGCCAACTATTCAATAATTTATCCATCACTGATAGTTTTGAAATGACGAATGCAAAAAGAAATAAATTAGTAACAGAGTTGGAGGATATCTTGAGCTTTTAAGTTTATTTTTTTTAATCTTTCAAGCATTTCGTACTTACATAAAAAAGCAGGAGATCGCCATGATACTCCTGCCTATTAAGGTACCTCGTGAGATTGAAATTTAATTTCGTCACTTTGGTACGTGTCGATTGATTTTAAATGTCGCTTTTAATCACTTGTTTTTCTCCGTCAATATTACCTGTTACCTTGAATTCAGTTCGACGGTTTAGCTGATGTTCATCTTCGGTACATTCTACATCGTCTTTACAGTTGTTAAGATGTATTGTTTCGCCGAAACCTTTGGCCACAATGCGAGTTTTGTCGATGCCTTTGCTGATGATGTATTTTACAGCTGCATCGGCACGTCTTTGGGAAAGAGCAACGTTGTATTCGTCAGTTCCACGCGCATCTGTGTGCGATCCTAACTCAACAATAATGTCTTTGTTGTCTTTCATTAGCTCAACTACTAAATCAAGATCAGGTTTGGCATCATCGCGAATAAATGATTCGTCGAAATCATAATAGATGTTTTTCAAAGCAATGGTTCTGCCAATTTCCATTTTTTCCATGATTAATTCTACAAACAATGTATCTTGTTTTCGAGTACATTCTGTTAAAATTGTCCTTGATTTAGTATAATATCCTTCTTTTGACCCAACAAAAGTATAGGTGTCTTTGCATTTTACTTCGGTGCTGAATTTTCCGTTAACCTCTTCTAGGTTTTCTTTTGTTTTATCGTTTGACTCACTAAACATTTTAACATTCACTTTGTCTAAAGGAATAATATTGTTGTTGTCATCTATTGTTTTCGTGATAACAGCTACGTATAATTGTGAAGGAGGCGTCGATTCGAAGTAATAGATATCATCGCTGCCCTTGCCTCCGTCTCTGTTTGAAGAGAAGTATCCAGACGTTTCTTTCTCGGTATAATAAATGGAGAAATCATCTTTTGGTGAGTTAATTGGAGCTTTTAAGTTTTCTGGCGTCGACCATTGGTTTTTTTTGCCATTGGTTTTAAAAATATCCAATCCGCCCATTCCTGGATGTCCATCACTCGAAAAATACAAGGTGCCGTCTGAATCGATGTGTGGAAACATTTCTTTGCCAGCAGTATTAATTGTGTTTCCTGCATTTTGTGGTTGACCCCAAGAACCATCAGCGTTTTTCATAGAATAATAAATATCTGTTCCTCCAAATCCTCCTGGCATGTCGGAAACATAATATAAGGTTGAACCATCGGGGGATAAAACAGGATGTCCGATTGAATATTCTTCAGGTTTGTTGTAAGCAAAAGGAGCAGGGTCCGACCATTTTTCATCTGTTAGTTTTGCAGAATAAATTTCCAATCTATTTTCATAATCAGATTGTTCAATATTTTCTATCCAGCTAGTAGGGTCAATGTTGCGATTTTTTTTCTTCACTCTCACCATTTTTGTACGAGTGAAAAATAGCTCCTTGGAGTTTTCAGAGAATTGTGCCGGACCATTGTGATATTTGTCATTAAGCGGATCGATAGAGCTCTGGTCATTTAATTTAGATGCATCTTCTACTTTATATAACTTCAGGTATGGATTACCTGTCCATCCATACGTATCTTCATTGGAAAGCATAATGCTATTTTGTCGATCAGATGTGAAAATAAAACCTTTTTCAAAAGGGATTAACCCAAAATCAGAATTTTTACTATTGAGAGCTTTCATATTACGAACATCAAACAATTCAGGATTTGCAATCCATTTTATTGCATCTTTGCTCGATTGTATTTGGAAGTCGACATTTCTGTCTGTCGGTTCTAGTTTTTTGTATCTTTCAAATTGCTCAATGGCTTCAGCGTATTGACCTTCATTTTTTAGAAGTTTCCCATACATCAAAACATCTTTTGCTAAAGGATTCTCTTTTAGTGCTAAACGAGATATCCACTCTTTTGCGTGTTTTGTATCATTAATCATGAGATAACAACTAGCAATATTCCGAAAATCTTCATCTACTGGAGAATGCAAGGTGAAATAAGAGTTATACATACTGATGGCTTTGACAAATTCAAAATTGTTCATCAACTCTTTTGCTTTTTGAGCATCCGAACCCTGCGAAAATAGCTGCATTGCATGCATTGTTATCACAGATAAAAATAGGGTGTAAATTATTTTTTTCATAGTATTGTCGTGATTAAATTAAAAATATCGAGGTGTTCTCATACGGGTATCTGCTCTTTTGGGAAATGTATATGCAATTTCAATTTCATGACCCGAAAAGCCACTTAAAGCACTGGTTGACATGGTGTATGCATAGCCCACAATTAAACTTTTGTTGATGTTCCATTCAGTCATAAAAACAAGGGCATTTCTCATTCTAAGAGAATTGTCCAGTTCGTTGTTGAATACTGAATTTACACCAAATCTATAAGTAACTCCAAGCCAAAAAGTCTCTTTGTATAAAACAAAATTGTTGATATCCATGGTCGATTGAGCTCTTAAATCTTCCCGAATTAGGAAACTGGGTTTCCATTTGAATTGATCTCCCAGATCGAAAACATAACCGGCTGTTAGATAATAGTGACGTGCTTGGTCGATGGAGTTTGTTCTTTTATTTTTAATCAAATCGCCCAATAGATCATTTACCGAGAATCCGGCATAAAAGCGGTCTGAATAAAGAAATACTCCAGTTTTTGGATCAAATTTAAAAGTGTTTACTCTTTGTTGTGGAACTGATGGATCATACTCTGCACTGTTTAGCTTGGTGCCGTCAAGGGTAAAATAGGAAAGTCCTGCGGCAATTCCGAAAGAGAGATTCCATTTCTCATTAAGTTTTAAAATATGAGAAAAACTTCCATAAATTGATTGTTGATATTGAGCTCCCACTTTGTCGTTTATAATTTGCACTCCCAAGCCGTTTCTGCTCGAAATGGCTCCTTCTAAACTAAGAACTTGTGTAAAGGGAGCACCCTCTAAACCCGTCCATTGCGAAGCTGTGGTGAAATTTAGATTCGTCCACTGTTTGGTTCCAACATAGGCTGGATTTATCGTTGTTTGATTAAAGATGTAGTGATTCATTAAGGCATTTTGCTGAGCATAAATTCCAGATGAAATCAAAACGAATAGGAAAAAAGGTATAATGGTTTTCATAATCTTCATTTTTTTTGATTTTTTTTGCTCTTTAAGTCTATAAACCAATGTGTTTATTTTTTGTTTAGACTGATTCTATTTAATTTGTTAAAAACTAGCACTAATCTTCAAATGCATGAAGATTAGTGCTAATTGGTTTATTTAATGATGGTTATATAACCGGTGAATTTTCTTTCTTCGTTACACATATTTACTTTCAGAACGTAGAAATATGTTCTTTCGTTAAGCTGTGTACCGTCCCAGTCGTTTTTGTAGGATTTTTGAGTATACACTTCGTTACCCCAGCGATTGATGATAACAAGTTCATTTTCAGGATGTAGTTCAAGATTTTTAACAACCCAAGTGTCATTAATACCATCACCGTTTGGCGAGAATACATTTGGAATATCAAGATCTTGTGATGCTGGATCAATTCCGATTTCAATGTTGTATAAAATTTCACATTGATTGCCATCGGTAACCGTTACCGTATGCGTTCCTTTTGGAAGATTTGTAGCCGTTGCACGATGATCACCGTTTGACCAATTGTATGTGTATGGACTTTCACCGCCTTGTACAGCTATTTCTGCAGAACCACCGCCAGAACCACTACAGTCTGCTTCATTTTGAGACAGTAATTGAATTAGAATGGGGGATTGTTCTTCAATCTCGAAAGCAACGAAAGCAGGACATGTACTTAGATCTCTAATTTGTACGGAATACGAACCTGGTGCCAAATTTTGGAAGAGATTATTCATTGTATAGCCTTGGTTATTTAGATTGTATTCGTATGGTGTAGTGCCTCCAGTAACAATTATCTCAGCTGCTGCATCATTCGATCCGTGACATAGGTTTTGAGATATAATGTTGACTTCGGCATTTAAAGTGTTTAGATTTTCTACATTAACGCTAAGAATTTCACTCATACAATTATTGGCATCTTTTACAACTAGATAAATGACTTCACCCGTAATTGTATTATCGAATTGATTGCTTGCTTGGAAAGTACTTCCACCATCAATCGAATATTGATATGGTAGACTTCCACCCGAACCATTTATACGAACGCCTACAATTCCACCTTGACAGAATGCGTCGTATGTCAATTCCAGAGCGTCTGGTTGTTTAACATTTACTTCTTGAAGGATAAAGCATCCCTTGGCATCTTCAATTCTCACGCTATAAATAC
>JAQUHH010000275.1 GCA_028683685.1 Bacteroidales bacterium | reverse complement strand
GCTTTGGCTTATGGCGAAAGAGGTGCAGGAAATTCAATTCTACCTTTTACACCCCTTTTGTTTGATGTTGAATTAGTTGGGATTAAATAAGGAGACTATTTTCAATATTTAAAATGAAATTATTATAAAAAAAGCTCCCCAAATTGGGGAGCTTTTTTTTATTTAGAAAACATTTCAAGTCCGATTCAAAAGCATTTATTACTCTTGGTTTCCGGTCATTTATTGCCCCAACTTAAGGGAGTAAATGACCGAAAATGAGAAACTTCATTCAGGGTATTTGTGTAAAACTTATTTTGTCAATTTCAATATTAAATTGTGTACCGTTTTCCTTGAAAGCTCTCTCTTTTGGCAAATTCTGCTTCTATTTCTCGAAGGACTAAATCGTATCTGATGATTCCCCAGTTAGCATCAGATAAGTATCGGGGTGGAACTTCCCCCGCAAAGCGTTCGATTACAAAATCTGGATTTAGTTGTTCTGTAAAGTTGACAATAAATTGGATGTATTCCGGCATATTCATTCTGAAAAATCGTTCGGGTTGTGTTTGATAAAGTTTTTCAATTTCCGTGTTTTTTATTAGCTGAAGTTGGTGGAACTTTATGGTGTCTAAAGGTAGTTTGTTAATGATGGGCAAGGCCTTCATCCAATCTTCTGGAGTTTCGTCGGGCAAGCCAAATATAAAATGTCCTCCAGTTTTTAGATTGTATTTCTTCAAAAGATTTAAAGCCTGAACTGCTTCATTAAAGTCATGACCACGATGGACGGTTTGCAAGGTTTTGTCATAAATACTCTCAATGCCGATTTCTACGGCCACGTATTTCTCTTTTGATAATTCGGCTAAGAGTTTGCAGATTTCTTCCGTAATGCAGTCGGGACGGGTGCCTATGACCAAACCAATCACATTTGGAACGCCTAAAGCTTCAAGATATTTTTCTCGAAGTGTTTCAATATCGGCATACGTATTTGAATATGCTTGAAAATAAGCAAGATAGGATACGGCTCGTCGATATCTTTTTTGGTGAAACTCGATGCCTTCCAAAAGCTGTGTTGTAATGCTTTTTTCGGGCATGCAATAGGATGGATTAAATGCATTGTTGTCGCAGAAAATACAGCCGTTTACTCCTTTGGTTCCATCTCTGTTCGGACAGGTGAAACCAGCATCCAAAGTCAGTTTTTGAACTCTTCCGCCAAATATTTTGCTAAAATAATCAGAGTATGAATTATATGGTTTTTTGTTTGACATTAATTTTTCAGAATTGTTTATTTGCATTTCACTTTGCTAATTTCTGTAGCTTCAGCATGGCCCAATTCGGCTGCTTTTTTTAAATCTTGACAAGCTCCTTTGCTGTCTTTTAAAAAATCTTTGCAAGCACCTCTATAAAAGTAGGTTTCCGCCATTTTTGAATCGAGTTTGATGGCAATATCTAAACTTTCTATTGCTTGTTTATATTTTTTGGTGTCGAAATAAAGTTTCCCTTTTTCCAAATGAGGTTCAGCATATTTTGGATGGATGTCGGCTGCTTTGTTAAAATCGCCAATGGCTTGCGTTGTTTTGTTCATTTTAGCATTTAATAAGCCCCTTTGCAAATAGGTTTGATAGCTATTTTTGTCATACTGAATGGCTTTGTTATAATCTTTTAATGCACTTTGAAAATCGGATAAAAACATATATGCACTTCCTCTTTTTTGAAAAATATCGGCAGATTTTAATTTGTATTTGTCAATTAATACGGAGTAGTCGGCAATGGCATCAGTCATTTTTTTTAAGATGTAATTGCAATCGGCTTTTCGAAAATATAAATCTTCCGATTCGTAATTGTTTTTAATGGCATTTGTATAGTCGATTAATGCTTTTTCATAATTTCCCTCTTTTTGATAAATCAATCCTCTTTTATAGTGTAAAACACCTGTTTTGGGATTTATTTTAAGTGCTTTAGAGTAGTCGTCAACGGCATTTTTTGTTTGTTGAATGGCAGCATAGGAATCTCCTCTTTTTTGATAAACATCGGCTTGATTGGGTTTTAGTTCCAATGTTTTACTAAAATCTTGAATGGCATTTTGATGATTGTTAAGTGCCTGATGAACAGAAGCTCTGGTGTTCCACGCGTCGGGCACATCATTTTTTAAATCGATGGCTTTATTTAAATCCTCCAGTGCATTTTTATATTCTTTTTGTTGATAGAAAAATCGACCTCGGTAAAAATAAGCGTTGGGGTAATTTTTGTGTTTTTCGATGGCGGTGGTGTAATCTATCAATGCGGAGTCGTTTTTGCCAATGAGTTCGTAGCATCTTCCTCTTTCCAAATTGGCTTGAAAAAAGCTTGGATTAATGGTTAAAACTCTCGAAAACAAGTTGATGGAAGCTTTGTAATCTTTGATTTTCATTTTTTCGGTACCTTCGTCAAAAAACTTGTTCGCTTGTTGTGCAGAAAGACTGTTTATAGAAATAATTAAAGATAAAATGAACAAAATGGGTCTCATAAGTGTATTTTAAAGGATAGTGCAAAAGTATTTAAAATTTTCTAATTCATAGATTTATGAAACCTGATTTTAAGAAGAACTTATTTGATAAACGATTGTCGTACGAAAAATTTGAACTCGATTTTTCAAAAGTTTCCAAAAATCCTTTTGATATTTTTGCAAAATGGTATGCAGATGCAGAAGCTCTTTTGGCCGATTACGAAGAGGCAAATGCGGTGGCTCTGTCTACTTCTGATCAAAATGGAAATGTATCTTCACGAATGGTGTTGATGAAGTTTTTTTCGGAAAAAGGCTTTGTCTTTTTTACCAATTATTTGAGTAAAAAAGGAGAAAACCTGTCTGAAAACCCCCATTGTTCAATGCTTTTCTTTTGGCCCGTCCTACAGCGTCAGATACGGATAGAGGGAATCGTTGAAAAAGTTGAAGAGACTTTTTCGGATCAATATTTTAACCAGCGTCCTCTCGAAAGTAGAATTTCTGCGGTGGTTTCGCACCAAAGTCAAGAAATTGAAGACAAGCTAGCATTGGAGTCTAAATTGAAAAGTTTTCCAGATAAAAATAACATAAAACGTCCCGAATATTGGGGTGGATACTTGATTAAACCTCATTTGTTTGAATTTTGGCAGGGTAGGCCTGGTCGTTTTCATGATCGCTTGGAATATTACTTGGATAATAATGTCTGGAAAAATCGTATTCTTGCCCCCTGAATATTTTATTTTACAAGCTTTTATTCTCATTTTTCCGAAATGAAATTAATAATAATCTTCTATTTTTTTGTTATTTATGTTTTATGTTGAAAAGTAGTATAATTTCCCTCTGATTTTTGTTGTTTGTATGTATAAAACTCTTAATTTTGCTCAAAATTTGAAGTTAATATGGGGCAAAAAAATAATATTCGAAAACAATTATCATTTATCGAATTATTTAAGGGAGAGCGGTCTTTTTTACTATTTGTATTG
>JAQUHH010000274.1 GCA_028683685.1 Bacteroidales bacterium | reverse complement strand
TTTTTTTTTGATGGAATAATAATTATTCAATTCCAGCAAAGTATTTCATAAATTGGATTCTCATGTAAGCGTCTGGATTCTCGATTTTGTCAAAACTCATTTTCCCTTTGAAATCATCAATGGATTCATAGTTCTTAGAATCCATCCATCTTTCAATTTCTTGAATCATCTCTGGAATAATATCGAATCCTTTTTTATAGATTGCAGAAACAATCTGAACAGAAGACGCACCTGCCAATAGTTGCTTTATAACATCATCACCGCTATGAATCCCAGTGGTGGCACATAGATCGCTTTTTAGTTTGTTCGACAGCAAGGCGACCCATCTGAGTACCAAGGCGTTTTCTTCATGTTTGCTAAAAACATTGGTCGAAGTCATGGTCATTTTATCAATGTCAATATCTGGAGAATAATAACGGTTAAAAAGCACCAGTCCATCTACACCTGCCCACGACAATTTTACCATTGTTTTGGCCAAAGATGAAAAATAGAGGGATGTTTTGATGGCAACAGGAATGTTGACAATTTCCTTAACATCTTCCAGAATGTTAAAATAATTGTTTTCGTATTCGCTGGAAGTTTTTTCGGGGTCGGTTGGCAAAACAAAAATATTTAGCTCCAGAGCATCGGCGCCAGCTTGTTCAATTTCTTTGGCAAATTTTGTCCATTCACCTACTGAAGTACAGTTAATGCTAGCTATCACCGGAATAGAAATTGCTTTTTTGGCCTCTTTTATTAAATCAATATACTCTTGTAGTTTGTGTTGTTTTGTATATTCACTGATGTAATCTTCGGCTTCTGGATAATAGAAAGCGTCATTTTGTGCGGCTACGGTTCGACTGACTTCGTGCATGATTTGTTCTTCAAAAATAGATTTTAGAACTACGGCACCAGCTCCTTTTTTTTCAATCTCAATAAGGTTTGCCACACTGTTTGTTAAACCGCAACTTCCTACGATAATAGGGTTTTTTAAATTAAGCCCTAAATACTTTGTTCTTAAATTTGCCATAATTGTTTAATGTTTATAGTTTCATTAAAAAATTGATATCCGATCCGATGGGGTATTCTTTTGGTTCTTGATTGTATTTTAGTACTCTTAGTGGTTTGCCACCTTTAAGTTTAACAGAATCTCCTTCAACAACTAAAGAGCAAGCTTCTCGAAGTCCCACAACAGTAATGTCTTGATTTAGAGTGATAAATTCTTTAATTCGATCATCTCTGGTTTCTCCACCATGTTTAATCATGGCATCAATAGTAGGGGCAGGATCCAGATAATGTGGATTAATTTGGAAGGGAATTAAGTTGAGGCAGTCAAAACTTTCTGGTTGCACAATGGGCATATCGTTGGTGGTTCTAAGTGTAGGACATGCAATATTGGAGCCTGCACTCCAACCAATAAATGGAGTTCCCTGAAGTGCTTTTTCGCGAACAGCCGACATTAATTTTAATTTGTGCATCATGTGAACTAAATGGAATGTATTTCCTCCTCCAATAATAATGCAGGAAGCATTCTTTACCGCTTCTACAGGATCGGTTGCTTTATGAACGGAATTGATTTTTAGGCCAATATTTGACAAAGCCCCAGCTACTTTCTTTTCATATTCGTCGTAGCTAAAGCTAACACCTGCATAAGGAATAAAAAGAGCTTCTTTGACGCCGGTTCCGACCAAAAAGAGTTCGATTTCTGCCATAGGCCATGCTAAATAATTTTCACCAAAGTTTGTTGAGTTGCTGATTAATAAAAGCTTTTTCATGTTTTTTGTTTTTATGATACATTATATATAACAAAGAAAAGGTATTATTTTGTAAAAACCAAAATTTAGTATATAAGTCTTTAAATAGAGAGAAGTTAATGGATACCCTAGTCTACTATTTTCATAGAAATACAAATCAAACAAAAAAAAAGCTCGACTTGTTCATGGTCGAGCTTTTTTTCTTTGATTTTATATAAACAACAATTGAGTGATGATAAATACGGGTAACAATACAATAAGCGAAAATTTAATCATGTATCCAAAGAAGCTGGGCATGTCAATCTTGTTTTCTTCAGCAATGGCTTTTACCATAAAGTTTGGCCCGTTGCCTATATATGTCATGGATCCAAAGAATACAGCTCCCACTGAAATTGCAGTTAATAAGATTTCGGGAATTCCTGCTACAATAATCTCTCCTGGATGAAAATCATGCAAGCCTAATGCAAGATTATAAAAAGAAACAGCTGTGGGTGCGTTGTCTAGGAAGGAACTTAGGGTTCCTGTGGCATAATAGAATTGAGTGGAGGTATGAATTCCGAATGAACTTGCATTTTGTGCTAAATAAATTAAGGCTGGAACCATGGTCACAAAGATTCCGATAAAAAGATATGCTACCTCTAAGATGGGTCCCCATGAGAATTTGTTTGCTAAACGAATCTCTTTTTTTGTAAAAATAATAGATAAAGCTGCAAATGAAAGAATAGCAAATTCACGAATAAAGCCAAAATAATGATTTTCGTGAATGGCATGAATATAATGTTCGTTTAAAAAGGCAACCGAAGCAACAACGCCAGCTAGGAAAATAAAATTAAAAGTACCATCCATGCGGATGGGTTTTCGTTCAATTTTATCTTGAATAATTGCTTCAATAGGTTCTTTTTTATAATAGTAAGTATCCACTGCCATGTATATTATTAATAATACGGCATTTACAAAAGCCCATTCGGGCAATAGATGGAAAAACCAATCAAAGGGGGCTCCTCGAAGATATAATAAAAACAATGGAGGATCGCCAAGGGGCGTAAGCAAGCCGCCACAGTTGGCTACAATGGCAATGAAAAACAAAATCGTATGCATTTTGTATTTTCTTTGAGAATTGGTTTTGATAACGGGTCTAATAAGCAGCATGGCTGCTCCGGTGGTTCCCATAATGGATGCTAAAATAGCACCTATGGCCAAAAACAAGGTGTTGATGGTGGGAGCGGCCTGGATGTCTCCACGGAGATGAATGCCCCCTGTAATAGCAAAAAGGGCACCCAGTAAAACAATAAAAGGAACATAATCAAACAAGATTTGATGCATCAGGTTGTCTGTCATTCCATTGATAATCAGATAGATGGATACGGGAATTCCCAGTGCAATGGATACGATTAATTTGTTTCTGTTGTTTTCCCACCAATGGTGAAACATGAGCGGACCCACCGCTATCATTGCCAACATAATTACAAAAGGAATCAATGCCCACAATGGAATGCTTTCTATGTTCATAAGATGTAATTTTTATTGTTTACAGTAGCAAAACTAATTATTTATTTCCCAAAAACACATTTTTTTTTTCAATTTTGACATTTTTTAAATTATAAATTTTAACTCACAGATTTTCAGCTATTTGGTAAAATGTTATTGAGCTAAACAAAAGTCTATTTACATGGTTTTTTGTGAAAAATTGACAAAAAAAAGAGAAATTAA
>JAQUHH010000273.1 GCA_028683685.1 Bacteroidales bacterium | reverse complement strand
GTAACAGAATAGATGTCGCAACTCAAGAAGTTGGCAATTTTATTAAAATCTGTTTTTCCACCATCACGCCATAATTTAGAATGCGAAATATTGCACTTATCCAAAATAAAATGCTAAAGAACAGTAGGCAAATTAAATGGACGATAATTTGCCATGATTTTAGCTTGATGATTCTGTGAAATATCCCGTAATTCTTGGGTAATCAATTCGTCATTTCGTCCGCCCACCCAATTTACTTGAAGCTTGAAGGCGTAGTTTTTTTCATTCATAAAACGAGCCGCAAATGAACTTAATTTGAGCGTTGCCGGTCCACTTATCCCCCAATGCGTAATCAACAAAGCTCCATTGGAACTAAGCTTCTCGCTTTGAATTTTCAAAACCACATCTTCCACAACCACGCCCATCAATTTATTTAAGGGTTTGTCCTTTATGCTTAATGAAAACAGGGAAGGCACGGGGGGCGAAATTTCGTGTCCGAGTTTTTTCAACCATTCCAATCCCTCAGGTTTTGGAGAACCGCCTGTGGTGATAATTACAAAATCGAATTCTTGGGAATTAAGATTTCCATCCTGAAAGCCAAGAAGGAATTTATCATTTTTCATTTGCAAACTACGAATCCTTGAATTTAGTTTGATTGTAATATTTAGTTTTTCGCATACGTTTAAAAAACAATCAATCACCGATTGAGAATTTTGGGAAACAGGAAAAACGCAATTATCTTGTTGAATAGTCAAAGGAAGTCCTCTTTTTTGAAACCAATCCATGGCGTCCACATTACTAAAGCGCTGAAACATCTTTTTCAAAGTTTTTTCGCCTCTGGGATAAGCCTTTGAAAGTTCATTGATGGATTTAGCGGCATTGGTAATATTGCATCTTCCTCCGCCAGAAATTTTCAGCTTTGAAAGAACCGAAGATGATTTTTCAAAAATCACAACATTTGCTTCAGGAAACTTTTCCTTCACATTTATTGCAGCAAAAAAACCAGCAGCTCCTCCTCCAACAACAGCAACTCTCATATTTACCATTCCATTTTTAAAAAGCAAAAATACAATTAATATGCTCAAAAAATCAGAATTATCAACTCAAAGATATAAACTATTCAAAAATCACCATGAAATCTAATTTTTAAACAAATTATTCACATAAAGAATTCCCTTAAAAGCTACTCTGCAATTGAAATATTAGTAACTTTGCTTTGTGATTTAAAGAAAAATAATTAAACATTTATAGCATGGAATTTTTGTCAAAAAGAGTAACCGAAATGGCTGAGTCAGAAACTTTAGCCATGACACGTATTGCACGTGAACTCAAAGCCCAAGGGATGGACGTTATCAGTCTAAGTATTGGCGAACCAGATTTTAACACTCCCGAACCCATCAAGGAATTTGCCAAGCAAGCCATTGATGAAAACTGGTCGCATTATTCGCCCGTTCCTGGTTATCCAGAATTGCGCAAAGCGATTGTAGAAAAACTAAAACGCGATAATAACTTGGACTACACAATGGATCAAATCATTGTTTCGACCGGTGCAAAACAATCCATTGCCAATGCGGTTATGGTTTTAATAAACCCTGGCGATGAAGTTATTATCCCAACTCCTTACTGGGTTTCGTACAAAGAGATTGTGAAATTAGCAGAAGGAAAATCTGTTTTTGTTCGTTGTGGCATTGAAAACAATTTCAAAGTGACTCCTGAGCAATTAGAAAAAGCCATCACTCCAAAAACCAAACTTATTATGTTTAGCAGTCCTTCAAATCCAACAGGAATGCTTTATACAAAAGAGGAATTAGAAGGAATTGCCAAAGTTTTGGAACGCAATCCACATGTATTTGTAATGGCTGACGAAATATACGAACACATTAATTTTGAAGGCAAACATCAAAGTTTAGCTCAATTTTCATCCATAAAAGACCAAGTAATTACCATTAATGGAGTTTCAAAAGGATACGCCATGACCGGTTGGAGAATTGGTTTTATGGCAGCTCAAGCATCCATTGCCAAAGCTTGCGACAAAATTCAAGGACAAATTACCTCAGGAACTTCTTCTATTTCGCAAAGAGCGGCAATAAAAGCCATGGAAATTGATCCTGCTACCGATAATTCCATTCATGAAATGAGAAAAACATTTATGGAAAGAAGAGATATCATGTTTGATTTATTGAAAGAAATCCCAAACATTCACGTAAACTTGCCACAAGGTGCCTTCTATTTTTTCCCAGATGTAAAATACTATTATGGAAAAAAACATGATAAATACGATATTAAAGATGGCAATGATTTATGTTTCTACCTTCTTTATGAAGCACAAGTTGCTTTGGTTCCAGGAAGTGCATTTGGCGATCCAGACTGCATCCGTCTTTCATACGCTACTTCTACCGACAAATTAATTGAAGCCGTAGCAAGAATTAAAAAAGCATTGGAAAAATTGAAATAATAATCCATTGTATTTTTCCCTAAAAACCATTCTGAACAATAAAAAAATCAGAATGGTTTTTTTATTGTTTTATAAAATCACAAGAGCCGTTGAACAAAACATCTCTCTATTTAGTTTAATTGTATCTTTGACAAAAAAAAAGAATGAAAAAAATTATTCTTACTTTTCTGGTAATTAGCATCTATTGGGCAACAAATGCTCAAGTTGGAGTTAATCTGCTGGATTCACCCATTCAGAAAAAAGACAGTGGCTTGTTTAGCAATACTAGGGTAAGCTTAAGCAGCATTTTTTTTGTGATGGGAAACAAACAGCATCAATTTTACGGAAGTAGCCTTACTCCTTCTATCTCCTTTTCAAACGACAAACGTTTTTCGTATGGTTTTGGAACTCAAATTTCAAGTTTTCATACTGGAAGTTCTCTAAATAGCGAAATGACGAAACAAACTCCACAAACATATTTTCAAAACAGTCTATTTGTTTTTGGTCGATATCAAGCTACTGAAAAACTTCGAATCAGTGGTTTTTTATATCAAGATATGCCCTTGAAAAACAATTTCAATCAAGAAATCTCCCCTTTTTCCCAATCCAACAAAGGTATTTATGTAGATTTTAATTACCAAATTAATGAAAAAACTTTTTTTCAAATTGGCATCGACTATAATCAAGGGAACAGTCCATTTAACAGACATACTGGTTTTTACAATGGGCATCATTCCACTTTTTTCACCCCTTAATTTATAAACCAAAAACTATTTTTAAAAACATGAAAAAAAACATTTTAATAATTATTCTTTTTAGCATAAGCATTCTTTTCACTTCATGTGGACAACAAAAACAGGAAGAAACAACGGAAACTGAAAATGTAAATAAAATCGAACAAGTTGTTGAGAATAAAAACAACTTAAATGCTGCTCAAAATGGAGTCGTTCAAAAAATAAATGCTCAAATATTCAAGGAGTATATTTTTGATTATCAAAACAACTCTGTTTGGAAACTACAATCAGAACTG
>JAQUHH010000272.1 GCA_028683685.1 Bacteroidales bacterium | reverse complement strand
AATAGATACCTACAAAAGAAATCGTTGCAAAACTTGCAAATGCCCAATGGATGGCTTTAACAAAAACATCATTATCTACATTTTTCATGGCAGTTTTACCAAATAATGCCGCAAAAAATAGACTTACGATCGTCATGCTAACAATTTGTCCGAGTACTCTCATTGTTGCCGCCGTTCCAGATGCTTGTCCGTATGCTGTTTTGGGAACAGATCCCATGATGGTATTCATATTGGGCGAAGAAAACAGTGCAAATCCTAATCCCAGCCAAATAAGATTTGTCACAATGAAGGAGATAGGGGTGGTTTCTTTGATAAAATAAAATGCAAACAGTCCCATGGTGCACATTGCCATTCCTGCAGTTGTTAAATAACGGGCTTGTATTTTGTCGGATAACCGTCCTGACATCGGAGAAAATACTGCCATTATCAGGGGTTGAGCAACCAAGACAAGGCCCGCATCACGGGGATTTAACCCCTTCACTTTTTGAAGAAAAAGGCTGAGTAAAAAAACAATTGCGAAGGTGGCACTATAATTAATCAATGCAGCAATATTTGAATATGCAAAAAGTCGGTTTTGACTAAATAGCTTCGTGTCAATTACGGGAGCTGATGAACGTGTTTCTGTGATCCAAAAAACAATCAAAAAAACAAAACCAACAGCCATTAAAATCCACGCCCAAAGAGCAGGAATGTTGGCCGAGCCATATACTAGGCAAATCAGACCAAGGATATAAAACAGAGTTCCTTTGAGATGGATTTTTTTATTTTTATCGTCCATAATTTGGTCTTTCCCCAGAAATATAAAAGCAATGATTGCAGTTAACGTTCCTAAGCCTGCCGAAATTAAAAAAATGGATCGCCAACCTAAATATTGCGTTAAAAAGCCACCTACAAAAGGTCCAAACGCAAGTCCGAGATAAACAGCGGCAACCGACATTCCCAATACCCGCCCTCGATATCTTGGCAAAAATGAAGAAACTAATATTGCAGGACCCGTTGTGCTGGTAAAAGCAGCCCCTATTCCTTGAATAAATCTAAAAGCAATAAGCCAAAAGCCACTTACTGCAAGCCCACAAATCAAAGAAGACAATGAAAAAATGATAACTCCAATTTTGAAAAGTTTTTTAATTCCACTCAAATCTCCCCATCTCCCAACAGGCAGCAAAAAAATGGCTGTTGAAAGCAAAAAAGAGGTGACCACCCAACTTAATTCAAGTGCATCCAATCCAAAACTTTTTTCGATGGCTGGCAAAGCAATATTTATGGACGAAATTAAAAATGTTCCCATAAATGAAGTAAATGCTACTATGCTTAATATTGATATTTGTTTCTTTGTCCAGTCCATTCATCTGTTTTATAAAAAAACAAAAGTAGTGTTTTGTTTTTTTATAAAAATCAATTGCGAATAAATTTGTATTTTACCAGCCAATAATATTAAAAAAACATTATAAAGTACTCAGACTTTGAGAATTTCAACAAAAATACGTTGAAAAATAAATTATAGATTAATTTACAGACTGATAAGAATGATTACTTTTGTCGCAAATATAAAAGATGGAAGCAGTAGAGAAATATTCGGATGACAGCATTCGGTCGTTGAGTTGGGATGAACACATACGTTTGCGCCCCGGTATGTATATTGGGAAACTGGGAGACGGAACTTCGCAAGACGATGGAATCTATGTTTTGATTAAAGAAATTATTGATAATTCTATTGATGAGTTTTTGATGGGCAATGGAAGAGGGATAGAAATTAGAATAAAAGAGAAAAAAGTTAGCATACGAGATTATGGACGTGGAATGCCTTTGGGAAAAGTGATTGATTGCGTTGCAAAAATGAATACTGGGGGAAAATATGATTCCAAAGTGTTTCAAAAATCGGTGGGACTTAACGGTGTTGGTACCAAGGCGGTAAATGCTCTTTCTTCTTATTTTAGAGTAGAATCGTTTAGGGAAGGAAAGTGTAAAAAAGCAGAGTTTGAATGTGGTAAAATTATTCAGGATCATCCCATTGTAGCTTCTGATGAACAAGCTGGAACATTAATAACGTTTATTCCCGATGCCGAAATGTTTGGCAATTATAATTTTTACCTCGATTATATCGAAAAGATGGTGCAAAACTATTGTTATCTCAACAAAGGATTAAGCATCAACTTTAACGGTAAAAAGTTTGTTTCTAAAAATGGTTTGTATGATTTGTTGGATAACAATATCAACAACGAAACCATTTATCCCATTGTTCATTTGGGCGAAGCCGATTTTGAATTTGCATTTACCCATTCGGCAAAAAATTACGGAGAAGAATATTATTCCTTTGTCAACGGACAGCATACAACTCAAGGCGGAACACATCAGCAAACATTTAGAGAAGCGTTTATTAAAACGATACGAGACTTTTATAAAAAAGATTTTGAACCTTCCGACATCCGGAATTCTATTGTTGCTGCCATTAGCATTCGGATACAAGAACCCGTTTTTGAATCCCAAACCAAAACAAAGTTGGGGTCAAATACCATGGAACCAAATGGAAAAGGAGCAAGCATTAGAACATATATAGGAGATATTGTAGGACGAACTTTGGATAACTATCTTCATATGAATCCAGAGGTCGCCGAAAGTCTAAATCGTAAGATTTTAGAATCCGAAAAAGAGCGAAAAGAAATTGCTGGCATCAAAAAGTTAGCAAAAGAGAGTGCCCGAAAAGCCAATTTAAACAATAGTAAGCTTCGCGATTGTAGAGTGCACTTCGATTCAAATCACGAAAGACGACTCGAAACAACTTTGTTTATTACCGAAGGGGATTCGGCCAGTGGTTCAATTACAAAATCTCGCGATGTTAATACGCAAGCTATTTTTAGCTTAAAAGGAAAACCCTTGAATAGCTATGGTAAAAGCAAACGAACGGTGTATGAAAACGAAGAGTTTAATCTTTTGCAAACGGCACTAAATATCGAAGATGGCTTGGATGGACTTCGCTATAATAATGTTGTCATCGCTACCGATGCCGACGTTGATGGGATGCACATTCGACTTTTATTGTTGACGTTTTTCTTGCAGTTTTTTCCTGATTTGGTGAAAACAGGACATGTTTATATTTTGCAAACTCCACTATTTAGAATTCGGAACAAAGAAAAAACAATTTATTGCTATTCTGAAGAAGAACGCCTTGATGCGATGGCACAATTGGGAAATCGTCCGGAGATAACTCGTTTTAAAGGACTTGGCGAAATTTCGCCCAGTGAATTTGTGAATTTTATCGGAAAAAACATTCGACTAGAACCCGTTATTTTGAAGAAAGAGACTTCGATAAAACAAATTTTAGAATATTATATGGGCAAAAATACTCCCGAACGGCAGGCTTTTGTGTGCGATTACTTGAGAGACGTTGTCGATTAGTGGCTGGCTATAATGTCCACTGGCTGCGTTATGTTCGTCCGAAAAACTCATCATT
>JAQUHH010000271.1 GCA_028683685.1 Bacteroidales bacterium | reverse complement strand
ATAAAACCTATGATTATGGTAAAGAATCGATGCGAGGTCCCAGCGAACTCACACTTGATAATTCGCGAAATACAAACGGTTTAGATAAAGATTATGCATTTTCGTGGAGTTATGGAAAAATGGAAACCTTTACCTTGTTTATTCCTGGATTTTATGGAAACAGCTCTCATTATGAGCTTTCCAAAAACTCAAATCTTTATAAAGAACTTGTTTCCAAAGGAGTACCCGAAGGAAATGCACGCGAATCCATCCAAGCGGTTCCTGCATACTGGGGAGCTCAGCCTTTCACATCGGGACCGGTATACGTGGGAGCAATTGTTGTTTTTCTTTTTGTTTTGGGACTTATTATTGTCAAAAACAAATTCAAATGGTGGATACTCGCCATTACTATTCTGGGCATTGTACTTTCGTGGGGAAAAAATCTGCCAGGCATTAACTATCTCTTTTTCGACTTCTTCCCAGGCTACAATAAGTTCAGAACCGTTAGCATGATTTTGGTGATTCCTAGCTTTTCGATTGTTTTATTGGGGATTTTAGCACTGAAAGAGTTTATCGCCCAAAAACTGTCAAAAGAAGAACTAAAAAAGGCACTCATTATTTCTGGCGGTTTTACGGCAGGAATTGCCGCTCTTTTTGCACTTTTGGGTGGTGGAATGTTCGATTTTATAGGCTCAAGCGACCAAACAATGCTGGCAAACGGCTTCCCTCAATGGTATTTGGATGCACTTGTAGCCGACCGAATTTCGATGCTTAGAGGAGATGCATTTCGTTCGTTTGTATTAATCATCCTGAGTGCGGGCGGATTGTGGCTCTATAATCTCAAAAAAGTTAATTTAAAAACATTGCTTATCAGCATTAGCATACTCATGTTCATCGACTTATGGACGGTAAACAAACGTTTTTTAAACGATGACGACTTTGTTCCCAAACGTAAAATTGCCAATTCAAACCGACCCAGCGAAAATGACTTGATGATTTTGGAAGATAAAGACTTGAGTTATAGAGTTTTCAACATTGCAGGCAATCCATTTAACGATTCACGCACTTCTTATTTCCATAAATCGATTGGTGGATATCATGGTGCAAAACTCCGAAGATATCAGGAAGTAATTGAATCTCAATTCTCTAATGGCATCAATGTTCAAGTGCTTAACATGCTTAACACTCGCTATTTTATTGCACCGTCACAGGACGGAAGACCGGTGGTTCAGCGCAATGTATCAGCCTTGGGCAATGCTTGGTTTGTTGACACTCTTATCATGGCAAAAAATGCCGATGAAGAAATGCAAAAATTAGGCAAAATAAATACCAGCACAACTGCTGTTGTAGATCAAAGATTTGAAAAATTAACCAAAGATTGGAGTCAGTCAAAAGACAGCCTGTCAAACATAAAACTGGTGGAGTACAAACCCGATTATCTGAAATATGAAGTGGATGCCCAGCAAAATGAACTGCTTGTATTCTCCGAAATTTACTATCCAAAATACTGGGAATCAACCATTGACGGTCAAGATGCTGCCCATTTTAGAGCCAATTATATTTTACGTTCTATGATCGTTCCCAAAGGGAAACACATTGTTGAATTCAAATTTAAACCCGATGCGTGGAATTTGGCAGAACGCATTTCATTTTGGAGTTCTGTGATTATCGGGCTATTAATTGTTTTTTATCTTGTGTATCGACTGAAATTTATTGCAAAAAAGGAATAAGATTTTAATTCAAAAAACATTGTTGTCCGATAAAAATTGATTAAATTTTGATTTTCAATAAAATTGTTATGTGTATCTATGTTCAATTCTAAATCTTACCCCAAACTAGTTCGACAGGCTCACTACACCGCCTGAAGGGAATTTAGAATTGAACGAAAAATGTAGGGTACAGTTATAAAGATAATTGTTTTCTTCATTTCCCTTTAGAGGGAAGGGGTAAAATGAAGAAATAAAATAAAAAACTATTTTACATATCTCACACAACGAACTGAATATCCAGCATTCTTCGAATCATAATAACGATATAGCTCATTATTAGAAGATGTGATATTTCGGTAATAACTTTGATTTTTGTTAACCGCTGTTGAAGTCCACCAAAAAGTGACTGAATTTTGACTTACAAATTCGCCGCTTTCTGTTCTAATTCCAGCTGGCAAGGCAGAAAAACCAGACCTATTGTTTGCCGAAAAAGAAGAATTCTTCCAGTTATTAATTGACTTAAGAGTTGAAGCCACTCCTTTCGGTTTATTAAGATAATATTGTAACTCAAACCAATCCTTATCCTCTGGCAGCATCCAACCAATAGGACAAACCGAAAGAGCTGTTTTCCAATCATACAAATAACCATACGCACCAACACTATTTGGGTTATTATCATAAGACCAAAAATTCCCATCGTTAGGTTTATATCGTAAATTTTCAGCGAACCATAGTATTTCACCAATTTTCACAACATTATAAACATTACCATCTCGATTATCAAAATATTTAAGATATGTTCCTTTAAAACCTTCATCTTTGTTTGAAATTTGAAAATCTGTTTTATTATCACTTTCCGTTTCAAATTTCAAAATATTGGTTGATAATTTCACAATAGTTTGGTTTGCTTTTAGAGTATATTTACCTTCGGGGAAAATGGCTAAATAATTCTCATAATATTCAATTGAATTATTACTTTCCGCAAGTCTCCAACATGAATCCTCTTGAATGCTAGCTTCGAAAGGAAGTTCGCTGGATTCAACTTGTTTGTTAGTCTCAATTTTAACAACACTATCTTTTCGGAAGCTCTCATTACTTGTTTCAACAAAAGCGTCTACATAATTATTTTCATCTTCATTTGGATTGCATGAAACGATGAAAAGCAACAAGAAAAAGCAAATAATCAATTCATTTTTTATTGCCATTTTGTGGAAAATTTTATTATACATTTCAAATCATTTATCATGAAAAATATCAGCAATAACTATTAGAGAGCATAAATATAATACAAAAAAAGTATAATTTAATAAAACATAGAAGTTTATTACAAAAAATAACATATATGTACCTAAATCATAAAGAAAAAACGCTAAAATAAATGTATAATATTAAAAACAAGAAAAAAAAATATCCATTTTAGATTATCAAATCTTATTAATAAGGCTGTTTTCACTTAGGAAGAGACAAAAAAATATAAAAAGCATGTACCATTGATATTTTTTATTAAATTTGCACAAATAATAAAGCAAAAAAGAAATGACAATTGAAGAATATCATTGTAATAACAATATATTGAGGGTATTTAACCAAAACATAAGCAACTCTTAATCAATGACATATTTATTTCTTTACTTAGCATTGGCTCTAACGGTATCTTTTTTATGTTCGATAATAGAATCGGTACTATTATCCTCTCCACTGTCCTATTTGAATGTTCGGGAGAATATGGGCGACAAAACAGCTATATCCCTAAAAAAATACAAATTAA
>JAQUHH010000270.1 GCA_028683685.1 Bacteroidales bacterium | reverse complement strand
TTGAATTTTTCATAGATTTTTACCAAGTGCGGATTTTCTTTTCGGCACGGACCGCACCATGATGCCCAAAAATCAATTAAAACATATTTCCCACGAAGAGAAGAGAGGGCAATAATTTTTTCTAAAGTATCTGCCAAAGCTATTTCCGGTGCAATACTTCCAATTTTTGTATACTTTTCTGCTCCCACTTTTTTATAAAGTTCTTTTACGAAAACATTGTTCGAGAAATCTTTTGACAAAACAGTATATACGGTATCATAAGCATTGTAATATTTATCAAAAGGCAGATGCTCGATAATGATTAGATTGCTTAAAAGTTGAGGATTGGCAAGTACGATTTTATTGTAATTTTCGAATTTTTTTACCTCCAAATCCATATAAGCTTGTTGCAATTGCTGATTAAACTCAGTAATGCCGGCTTCATTGTTTTTTTGAAAAACCATTCCAATACTGTCCATAACAGATTTATATTGCATTTCTAAAGTCATAAAATCGGTTAATTGTTTTATTTCATCCGAACCTTTGGATTGAGTAATGATGTAGTTTTTTAAGGGATCGATGATGATGGAAACTTTTTGCTCTGGTTTGACCACCAATAAGGTTTTGCTTTGATTATAATTAATCCGGTAAAAGCCATATTCGGTAATTTTAGTATTGAATTTAAAATGCCCATTTTTGTCAACTTTTGTTGAATCAATAATTGGATTGTTATGAAAGTCAAAGTACTCTAAGTAAATGTTCGCATTTGTAATTCCTAATAATTGTCCTTCAATGATGGCATTTGTTTTTTTCTGAGAGAATACGAATGAACTTAAGCCGATAAAAAGAATTAATACTGTATTTTTCATGTTTTTTATTTCGTTGTTATTCAGGTTTGTATGAATGAATAATCGCTTCAACTTGTCGAAGCTGATCTCGTTTTGGATCTCTGGGTGCATAAATAAATCCATCGAGATGAATCAGTTTATTTGTTTTGGTATCTACAAATGCAATACTGACAAAAGGACCTCCCATAAAATCATTTTCCAGTTTCCATAAACCGCGGGTTTCTATGGTATACATGTCTTGAAACTGAATCACTTTTGAAGCGGGCAAGTAAACATCTTCGGACACAATTTGGTAGGAACCTGCGGTGGGTCCAGGAATATACATTTTTGTAAATTTATTTCGAAGATCAATAATTTGTCTTGTGCTAAATTGCGAAGTATCGGTGTAATCTTCCGTGTAATAGACGATGGCATGCGTCATGTCTGGTGTTTCGCGACGAAGCCAAAAGAAATCATCTTTTTCAACCGCCATATAATAGCCTTCTGGAATGGTGAGTTTAAATTTATATTTCGCTTTTATTTTATTTACTATTGGAATATTAATCATTTTATCAAAAGCTCTTTGGTATCTCCTGCGTTCAGAATTGTGATAATAATCGATTATTAAATTTTTATTTTTCAAAAAATCAGCGATCATATCTTCTCTTTTGGGCGATTTAATTTGAATAATTGTTTGCGGTGTTGCCCAATTGTCAACCGTCACTTTTATCGTTGTTTTTTCAATGCTTTTATCCATTTCGAGCATCAAAATATTTCGATGCGGACGAAGAACCGAGTTGAATTTTTCAAACGGAATGGCAAAAATAGTGAAGTGCGGTTCGCCTTGGGGCAATCCGAACTGCATTTCGCCAAAAAAATTACGAACGCTGTCTTCCAAAGTTCCAAACCATACATCAGGATTGGCAACCACTAATATCTCTCCGGCTTTTCCGGTTGAACTGGTTGTGTAATCGCCCATTTTGTTGGAACAGGAAGCCAAAACTAAAATGCTTGCAAAGAGAACTATAATTCTTTTTTTCATATCAATTATTTGGTATTATGGCATGTATATTTGAGGTAAATTTTCAATTTCCGGAACGATGTGATATCTTCTTTTCCCATTACTGCAATAATAAATTAAAGCTTTGTATTTCATGCCTTTTATTATTGGCGTTGAGGTTTTTGGGGGAATGTGGTTGCTTACGTATTGCTCAAGTTCATTGGGGACGAATTGAACTCTTGTTTTTATCAAAATTTGATCTCCTTTTTTTAAATTAAAACAGGAACTTTGTTCTTCGTTTCCGATAAATGTTTTTGTTTCATAAAAAAGCGAGTCAAACCAAACTCCTTTAATCTCGATGTTTTTTAAGTTTTTTCGAGCTTCCAGATGAAAGCTATAGTCATAGCTGTATCCACTGCGTTTTTGTCCTGCATTCGAACGTCTAACATTGGCTTCCGAAAGTTGAAAGTCTTGAGCATTAATGTTTTGAGTTAGAAACAGCAATGCAGTAAAAATTAAATAAATTCTTTTTTTCATATTTATCCTCCTTGTCTTATGGCTTCAACTGGGTCGAGTACCGATGCTTTATACGCTGGAATAAAGCCAGAAATGATGCCTATTATAAACGAAACAAATAATCCCAATAGTATGTTCGACCCATAAAGTGAAATGGGGAAATCCAGCAAATATGTGCTAGCTAAAGTTCCTAAAAAAATTAAAATTAAGCCAAAACCACCGCCAATTAAGGAAAGGAAGATGGCTTCAAACAAAAATTGGGAAAGAATAAAAAATCGTTTTGCTCCCAATGATTTTTGAATTCCAATTTGATTGGTTCTTTCTACAACCGAAACAAACATAATATTGGCGATGCCAAATCCTCCAACAAGCAATGAAAACAATCCAATAAACCAGCCAGCTAAAGATAAAATAGTAAAAACTTGTTCGAATCCTTTGTTTATCATATTGGGTTCGTTAATTGCAAAATTGTCTTCCTGATAGGGTTTAATTTTTCTCACCGAACGTAATATTCCTCTAAGTTCTTCGCTTAAGTCTGCGTTGGGAACCCCTTCTTTGGCTTTCACAACAATCATTGGATTGTTCATTTCACTGTCAATAATCTCATAATTGGCAATAAATCGGGCTGGAAGAACAATGAGGTTGTCGGTGCTTTCTCCAAAACCGTCTTCGCCTTTCTTTTGAAAGAGACCAATAACTTCAATTTTTGCTCCCCAAATTCGAATTTCTCTGTTTAGTGGCGAAATTGTGCTAAATAGTATTTTCGCTATTTCAGGTCCCATAATGGCAACATTTCGACCGTTTAACAATTCTGTTTCAGTAAAATATCTGCCTTTATCTATCGAAAATGCCCATGTTTTATCAAAATCTTGCATCACACCCATTATGGACGTATTTTCCGAAATTATGCTTTCATATTGTACTTTTTTGCTTGTCGACATCATAAATGTAACGGCATCTGCCAGTTGACTCCGTTTTATGATTTCGTCGGACTCTTTTACCTTGGCAACGGGGCGATCGACATATTTCCACCAGGGAAAATCCATCGAAAATTCCCACGGCCATTTTTGAATATACACGACATTGCTTCCCAGATTTTCGATGCTGCTCTCAATTTTATGTTCCAACGAATCAACGACCGTGAAAACAGATATGACAGAAAAAATCCCGATGGTGATTCCCAAAAGAGTAAGAATGGTGCG